>NZ_CANRPM010000004.1 GCF_947632445.1 uncultured Bacteroides sp.
TGACCCTTGATGAAGGGTGTTCGTGACCCTTGATGAAGGGTGTTCGTGACCCTTGATAAAGGGTGTTCGTGACCCTTCGTTTGAGCACCGTCATAAGGTTTTTAAAGTTTTTATGCCATGCTTTCCTGTGGTATCAAATAAATGCCTACATTTGCAACTCCTAAATGACTGGAATGAAAGTTCAGCAAATGCAAAACTCTAAACTGTAAAAAGGAAGAATTCATGCCGAAAATATCTATCCGGGGGAACGAAATGCCCGCATCTCCCATTCGCAAACTGGCTCCACTGGCCGATGCCGCCAAGCAGCGGGGCATACACGTGTTTCACCTGAATATCGGACAACCCGACCTGCCGACGCCGAAGGTGGCTATCGACGCCATCCGCAACATCGGCCGCACGGTGCTGGAATACAGTCCCAGTGCAGGCTATCGCAGCTATCGCGAGAAGCTGGTGGGCTACTACGAGAAGTATAACATCCATTTGACAGCGGACGACATTATCGTGACTTCGGGCGGGTCGGAGGCCGTGCTCTTCTCCTTTATGGCCTGTCTCAATCCGGGCGACGAAATCATTGTGCCCGAACCGGCCTATGCCAACTACATGGCCTTTGCCATCTCGGCCGGTGCCAGGATACGTACCATTGCCACCACCATCGAGGAAGGCTTCTCGCTGCCTAAGGTAGAGAAGTTCGAGGAACTGATCAACGAGCGCACGCGCGCCATCCTCATCTGCAATCCCAATAACCCGACCGGTTATCTCTATACCCGTCGCGAGATGAACCAGATACGCGACCTGGTGAAGAAATACGACCTGTTCCTCTTCTCGGACGAGGTGTATCGCGAGTTCATCTATACCGGTTCGCCCTACATCTCGGCCTGCCATCTGGAAGGCATCGAGCAGAACGTGGTGCTCATAGACTCCGTATCGAAGCGTTATTCGGAGTGCGGCATCCGCATCGGGGCGTTGATTACGAAAAACAAGGAAATCCGCGATGCCGTGATGAAGTTCTGCCAGGCTCGTCTAAGCCCTCCTTTGATAGGACAGATTGCAGCCGAGGCTTCGCTCGACGCGGGCGAGGACTACCTGCGCGATACGTATGACGAATATGTGGAACGCCGCAAGTGTCTCATCGACGGGCTGAACCGCATCCCCGGTGTCTATTCGCCCATCCCGATGGGAGCTTTCTATACCGTAGCCAAGCTGCCTGTGGACGATTCCGACAAATTCTGTGCGTGGTGTCTGTCCGACTTTGAATATGAAGGCCAGACGGTGTTCATGGCGCCCGCTTCGGGCTTCTACACCACGCCCGGTGCCGGACGCAACGAGGTGCGTATCGCCTACGTACTGAAGAAAGAAGATCTGATGCGTGCCCTCTTTGTCCTTCGGAAAGCGTTGGAGGCATATCCAGGAAGAACGGAATAAGCTATGAACCTGCCTCTCTTTATCGCTCGTCGCATCTATCGTGACAATGATTCCGGCAAGCAGGTTTCGCGACCGGCGGTACTTATTGCGATGGTCGGCATCGCCGTCGGGCTGGCCGTGATGATTGTAGCCGTGTCTGTCATTGTCGGATTCAAGAAAGAGGTGCGCGACAAGATAGCAGGCTTCGGTTCGCATATACAGATTACCAATCTGAATGCCGGTTCCCTTTACGAGTCGCTTCCCATCGCGATGACGGCGGCAGAACTGGATTCGTTGCGTACCGATGCAGACATACGCCACGTACAGCGCTATTCGCTCAAGGCAGGTATGATTAAGACGGACGAGGCTTTTCAAGGCATGTTGCTCAAGGGCATCGGGCCGGAGTATGATACGGAGTTCTTCCGTCGTCACTTGCTGGAAGGCGAGATGCCTCAGTTCAGCGACACGGCCTCGTCCAATCGGGTGATTGTTTCGCGCTCGTTGGCCGACAAACTGAAACTGAAGTTGGGCGACAAGATAGATACTTATTTCATACAGGATAATATCCGGGCGCGCCGCCTGACCATCGCAGGCATTTACCAGACGAATCTGACCGAGTTTGACAATCTCTATCTTGTCACCGACCTCCATACGGTGAACCGTCTGAACCGTTGGGAGACAGACCGATTCAGCGGACTGGAGCTGGCGGTGAACGACTACAGCCGCCTGGAGGACATCACGTGGGAACTGGCTTCCGGTCTGGAGGGGAAAACCGACCGTTATGGACAAGAGTTCTGTGCCCGTAACATCGAACAGCTCAATCCCGGTATCTTTGCCTGGCTCGGCATTCTGGATGTCAACATCTGGGTCATTCTGGTACTGATAATCGGCGTGGCGGGCTTCACCATGATATCGGGATTGCTCATTATCATTATCGAGCGCACATCAATGATTGGTGTGCTGAAGTCGTTGGGGGCTGACAATCGTACCATCCGCCACCTGTTCCTGTGGTTTTCGGTGTTCCTCATCGGCAAGGGAATGCTGTGGGGCAATGCCATCGGGCTGGCCTTTTATTTTGTCCAACGTTTCTTCGGGCTCTTCAAGCTCGATCCTGCTACGTATTACATGGACACCGTCCCCGTCTCTTTCAACCTGTGGATATTCCTGCTGCTCAATGCCGGTACGCTGCTTGCTTCGGTGTGGATGCTGGTGGGTCCGTCCTATCTCATCACGCGCATCCGTCCGGCCGACTCCATGCGCTACGAATGATGCCTGCTTTCTCCACTTCCTTCCCGTAACGAAGAGAAAAGAAAACTTTATTTCCGCAGGAACTCCCGTTTGTCGCGGAAGAGGCAGTAGAGCTTCCAGCGTAGGGACTGGAGCGGTTGCAGGATGTCGAAGATGGGGAGAAGGAATCGGTAACGGTATTTCTCTCCCAGGTCTTTGGCTGTGAAGTTGATGACGAGCGTCTGCATCGTAAAGCGCAGGGCGAACAGCAGGATGCCGATGCCTGCAACCAGCCAGTGGGCGTGAAGGATGGCCCGCACAACCGTGACTATCCATGCGGCATGGAACAGCAGGCGGCTGAAGGTCTCGAATCCGAGGAGCCGGCGTTGCATGCCGTGATAGAGGGAGGCGGTGGATGTATATCCTATCTTTTCTTCGCGCCAGTCCTTGGTGTGGAACAGAGGCTGCATACGGACAACGGCTGCCGGGTCGGTCTCCACACGGGTATTGTCCCGGCAAGCCACCTGGTTGACAAAGAGGTCGTCGTCGCCGCGACGCAGGTTCAGATGGGCGGAAAAGCCTTTCCGGTCGAAGAAGAGCGACTTGCGGTAGGCCAGATTACGACCGATGCCCATGTAGGGACTGCCGGCTAAGGCGAAACCCAAGTAGCGTATGGCAGTGAACAGGCTGTCAAAGGCGGCACGGCGGTGGAGCCAGTTGTAGCCACGTTCATAGCCGCTGTAGCCCAGCACTACTTCGGTGTGCGAGGTAAAGTTGCGGGCCAGCAGGCGCAGCCATTGGTTGCTTTGCGGACAGCAGTTGGCTTCGGTCATTACCAACCAGTCGTAACGGGCAGCACGGATACCCAGCATGACGGCCAGCTTCTTGCGGCTGATGTAGCGCGAAGAGTCAGGCACGAAGCTGTGGTAGAGGTTTTGGTAATGGTTCTCAAGCTGGGTCAGGTAGTCTTCGTTTTCGCTCTTCTCGCCGTCGTTGATGACGATGACTTCGAACTGCGGGTAGTCCTGTTCGAGGATAGCGGGCAGGTTGCGGCGCAGGTTTTCCACTTCCTCATGGGCACAGATGATGACGGACAAGGGGGACAGCTCCTGCGTGAAGTGCAAGTCGTTGCGTCCGGCCTTGCGGCTGCGCAGGTGAATGCGGTTATATAGAACGAGGTAGTAGAGGACCTGGACGGCGAACAGGATGCCGACGGCTGCCAGCAGGTATTGTTCTGTTGTGTCGAATGCGAATGCTTCCATTTTGCTTCATTATAGTATTGCGCAAAAGTACGAATTTTTGTCCACACCTTGTACTGCCTGTCCTTCCTTTTTCTTATTTCTCCAGCACGGGGACTGTCAGGAAGCGGCACTGCGGAAAGTGACGTCCGAGGTAGCGGAGCAGGTACTGCTGCGTGTCTTCCCGGATGGTGGTATCTTCGAGGGTGGGATAGAGATTGTAGAGCACGGTGTCAAGCCGAATGCTGTGACGGGCGACGGCCTCCAGGCTAAGCAGGGTGTGATTCACGCTACCCAATTTACCAGAGGTGACGAAAACGAGCGGGTAACCCTTTTCGGCGATGTAGTCGATGGTGAGGTATTCGTCCTTGAGAGGTACCATCAGGCCGCCGGCACCTTCAACCAGCACCGTGTCATAGCGGCGGGCCAGTTCCTGCGTAGCGCGGTCGATGCGGTCGAAGTCGATGGGACGGCTGTCGATACGTGCCGCTAAGTCGGGTGAGGCGGGGTAGGAAAAGATTTCGGGCATGGTTAATCCTTCGCGGTCTTCGGGCAGGTAGCCGGTACCCATGAGGCGGCGGTGCAGATCAATGTCTTCGCTGTGGCCCACGTTGCCAGTCTGGATGAATTTCTGGGTGATGACCCGTTTGCCTTCCTTGATGAGCTGCTCTGCCAGCCAGGCGGTGCAATAGGATTTCCCGGCATCGGTGTCGATGCCGCTGATGAAGTAGATGTTGTTGGAGTTCATGGGTTGTTGTTTCGTTTTTATCATTCAGTTTTCGTTTATACAGATTGCATATATCGGCTGATACGTCAGGCTTACCCCTTCGACCGAGCCGAAGCGGCGGACGTATTCATCACAGAAGCACTGCAGGCGGCCTCGGCTCCAGGTCTGCTTCTCCGTGCCGGTGATGCCCGTCAGACGCAGGTGGCGCAGGACATCGACGGGAGTAGGGAAGCGAAGCACGGCTTCTTCCTGTTCCAAGTGGAGAATGCGATAACCGGCATCCTCCAGTTCGCGGCGAAGCTGCTGGGGCGGCGTATAGTCCAGTCCGTTGCCCGTCAGTGTGCGTATTTCGAGCAGGTTACGCAGACCGAAGGTGGTGAAAGCCAGTACGCCATTGGAGCGAAGCAGCGAGGTGCTGCGGCGGAAGAAATTCCGGGGCGAGGCAAACCATTGGAGGGTGGAGCAGGACGTCAGCAGGTCCAGCCCGTCGGGCAGGGGACAGGTTTCGGCATCGCCTGCTTCGAAGGTCACGCCGGGCTGTGTCGTCAGACTCTCCAGGCAAAAACGCATCTCAGGGCAGAGATCGTTGAGGTGGAGCAGCGAAGGATGCCACGTGTCGTAGATGAGCTGCGAATACAGCCCCGTGCCGCAACCGAACTCGGCAATGCGGTCGAAGTGGGCATCGGGCAAAATGTGGCGGAGCAGGGCAAGCTCCTTCTCGGCTACCTGTTGCTGCACGTGCGCCTCGCGGCTGTAGGTAGTACGGGCACGGGCAAATCGTTCGGCAATCAGTCGTTTGTCCATCGGTATTGCAGGTGGTATTTGAAGAGAGGTTCCTGATAGTGTGCGTCGTCGGTCTCAAGGACGGGTGTGCCCAGTTCGTGCCAGGCGTTCAGCTGATTGACGGGCGGGATGATGCGGTCGTTCCGGCCCACGACAGCTTCAGTCCATGTCAGCGAGGGAGCGGGCAGCGCGGCGTTAAGGCGGGCGATGCAGGCCAGTTCGTCGCGTATCTCGTCTAACGGTCGGCGGGGCGTGCGCTCAAGGAACTGGCGGAAGGCGGTGCTGTCGGCACACATGCGGCGCAGGAATTTGTGAATCGAGGCGCCCGTCAGTCCGTCGAACGTGCCCTGGTAGATGTCGGGCGGGATGCCGCGCCGTTCGTCGATGGGATAGGGTGTGCCGTTTAGGGCGATGCAACTCACAAGGTTCAGGCCCGTAGCGGGCAGCACGTGCGAGGCGGCCCATACGCCCATCGACCAGCCTACGACGTGTACTTCAGTATAGTTGTACAGGGGCGTAGCGTTAAAGTCCAATGTACGGTAGTCGTAACAGATTATATAGTCCATTCCCTGTGGGCGGTAGGGACGGAAGGGTGTTTCGTCTGCTGCCCATCCGGTAAAGAACAGAAGCAGGCGGGGATGGTGTTCGTTGATGAGATAGATTTGTTTCATTCGTTTTTGGAGTTGATGATTCGTTTTTGTATGTTGCTCATCGGTATGGCAGGCGTTTTTCGTTCCTATAGCATCAGAGGGGGATGCTGTCCACTTCGTCCTCCGTCAGAGCCGCCGTCAGCGAGAAGCGGATGCGCGATGTGCCTTCGGGCACTGTGGGCGGACGGACGGGCAGAGTGTAGAAGCCGTGGCGTTGCAGGGCTTCGGCACGCATCACGGTGTCAGCACTCGGTCCGACAATCATCGGGACAATCTGGCTGGCACTGGACGAGGCGTATCCATGTGCGGCGAGGCGGGTGCGTAGCCGTTCGCCCAGACGCAGCACGTGGCGGCGACGGTCGTTCATCGCGGCGAGGCGGCGCACGACGAACAGCGTCCACGCCACACTGACGGGCGGCAGGGCGGTGGTGAAGATGAACGGGCGCATGCGGTTGACGAGATAGTCGCGTACCGTCCGGCTGCATACCACGTAAGCTCCCGCCGAGGCACTGGCTTTGCCGAAGGTGCCGCAGAGGAAGTCGATGTCGGCTATACAGGCTTCTTCTTCGGCGCAGCCCAGCCCCGTAGGGCCGAAGACACCGAAGGCATGGGCTTCATCGACGTAGAGCAGCACGTTGTCATACCGTCGTTTCAGAGCCACAAGGCGGCGCAGGTCGGCACGGTCGCCGTCCATGCTGAATACACTTTCGGTGACGATGATGAGTCGGTGGTACCGACTGCTATGTTCGTCGACGAGCCGTTCCAGCTGTGCCGTGTCGTTATGGCGGTAGCGGATGCAGCGGGCGGGTGCGGACAGTCGGATGCCGTCGATGAGGCTGGCGTGCACCAGCTTGTCGGCTAAGATAAGCGTCTGCGCATCGGCTACGGCAGGCAGGATGCCCGTATTGGCATGATAGCCGCAGTTGAACACCAGCGCAGCTTCGGTGCCGAACCGTCGGGCCAGCTCGTCTTCCAATTCGTCGTACACGCGGAAGTTACCCGTCAGCAGGCGAGACGAAGACGAGGTGGGCAGGAACGTTTCGGGTGTCAGCGTTTCCAGAAACTCGCGGCGCAGGTCGGTGTCTGCCGCCAGTCCCAAGTAGTCATTGGACGAGAGGTTCAGCATCCGTCGTCCGTTGCCGGGGGTGATGACGTAGCGTCCGTCATGCTCTAACCGGGGCAGGTGGCGCAGATTGCCTCTGGCATGCAGGGCGTCAAGCTCTTGTTGCAGTTCTCGGAGAAAGTTCATGTGAAGTCTTGTTTCATTTCCGACACGATCTTCAATACTCCCCTTGTCAGCCGGCTCAGCTGTTCCGGTTCGATGACGAAGGGCGGCATCAGGTAGACTAACCGTCCGAAGGGACGTACCCAGATGCCTTCTTCCACGAAACGACGCTGCATCCGGGCCATGTCTACCGGTTGCTTAGTCTCAATGACCCCGATGGCACCCAGCATGCGCACATCGGCTACCTGCGGCAACGTGCGTGCCGGTTCCAGTTCGCGGCGCAGCTGTGCTTCGATGCGATGCACCCGTCCCTGCCAGTCGTATTCTGCCGACGTGAGCAGGCGGATGGAGGCACAGGCACAGGCACAGGCCAGCGGATTGCCCATGAATGTAGGGCCGTGCATGAAGCAGCCGGGGGCATGGTTCGAGATGGTATCTGCCAATTCGTTTGTGGTCAATACGGCCGATAAAGTCATGTATCCGCCCGTCAGCGCCTTGCCGATACACATGATGTCCGGCTCCACACCCGCATGTTCCCAGGCGAAGAGGCGTCCCGTCCGTCCGAAGCCTGTGGCTATCTCGTCGAAGATGAGCAGCAGGTTGTGTTCGCGGCATAGGCGGGCTGCTTCGCGCAAATACTGCGGATGATAGAACCACATGCCGCCTGCGCCCTGCACGATAGGTTCAAGGATAAGGGCAGCCAGTTCGTCGGCATGTTGTTCAACGGTTTTCTTCAGCGGCAGGATGTCGTCAGGGTTCCATTCGCCGTCGAAGCGTGAGCGGGGCTGAGGCACGAAGTAGCGCACGGGCAGAGCGCTTCCGAAGAGCGAGTGCATGCCCGTGACGGGGTCACAAACCGACATGGCGTTCCACGTATCGCCATGATAGCCCGAACGGATGGTAACGAAGTTGTTTTTCTTCTCCTTTCCCCGGCCGGCCCAATACTGTACGGCCATCTTCAACGCCACTTCCACAGCTACGGAACCTGAGTCGGCATAGAAAATCTTCTGCATAGAGGGCGGCACCAGCGGCAGTAGCAGGCGACCCAGTTCGATGGCAGGGTCGTGCGTCAAGCCGCCGAACATGACGTGTGACATCCGCTTCAGTTGTTCTTCTACGGCACGGTTCAGCACGGGATGGTTGTAGCCGTGTACCTGGCACCACCACGACGACATGCCTTCGACCAGCGTCTCGCCGCTCTCCAACGTGATGGTAGCCCCCTGCGCACTCTTTACTTTGTAGACGGGCAGCGGGTCGGTGGTTGAAGTATAGGGATGCCACAGGTGTTCGCGGTCGAACTGCGAATCGCAGAGGAGGTAGTCCGCTTCGCGCACCAGCCGTTTGTCTTCGGCTACCTTTGAACCGAGGGTGGTGAGCAGGTCGCCCACGACGGCTGAATTGATACCTATATACAAGGCTTTTTTCACGGCTTCGCGACTGAGCTGCGAACGTCCGCCGGCAAAGCGCAAGGAGGCGGTGGGGTTGATGAAGCGGAAAAGGGCGATGGTAGTTAGTATCTCCTCTTCGTCCAGCGGCGCCTGACCTTCCAGCGGGGTGCCCTTGATGGGGTTGAGCAGGTTCACCGGAATGGATTGCACGCCCAGCCGGCGGAGTGCGAAGGCCAGCTCGATGCGTTGCTCCATCGTCTCGCCCATGCCGATGATGCCGCCGCTGCACACGTCCATGCCTACGCGGCGGGCTGCCTCCAGCGTGCGTATCTTCTCCTCCTGCGTATGTGTGGAGCAGAGGGCGGGGAAATAGGTAGGCGCCGTCTCAAGGTTGCAGTGGTAGCGAGTCACACCGGCTTCGTGCAGCTTCCGCAGCCCGTCTTCGTCGACAAGGCCCAACGAGGCGCAGAGCCGGATAGACGAGTGGCGGCGCAGGTAGCGCACCGTATCGCAAAGCTGTTCAATCTGTTTCTTGGAAGGTTTTCGTCCGCTGGTCACTATGCCGAACCGGTTGACTTCCTGGTCTTCGTTGGCACGGGCGTGCCGCAGGCATTCTTCAGCGGGCAGCAGGTCGTAGACATCGGCCTGTGTGTGGTAGTGGGAGGATTGTGCGCACCATTTGCAGTTCTCAGGACATCGGCCCGATTTGGCATTGACGATGGAGCACATGTCGAATTCGCGCGGAGCGCATGCCGCGGTAATCTCGTGGGCGGCGCGATAGAGCGCCTCGCGGTCGGCCGTACCTGCCAGCCAGGCCGCTTCTTCGGGCGACAAGGCTGTGCCTGCCAGTACCCGAAGCTTCAGTTGTTCGATTGTCATAACGGATAATGATAAAGATGGAAGGAGCGTGCCTGCCGTGTTCGTCTGCTTGCGCAGCGAGCTGTCTGCCACGCCTTTGGACAGATGCCCGATAGTGACATCCCGCCCGATGCTGGCAAAGGCGGCATAGCTTCGGTGGCTCCAGCGACGGAAGCGCAAGGACGTTTTTTGGATAAATTTCTTTTTCACGAGAGTCAGTCTCCTGTTGGTTTCGGGGAGCAAAGATAGGGAACAAAATCCGTTCGTCCAAATTTATCTGTCGATACGCCGTAAAGTCGTTGACTTGTCGCCCCTGCTTCCGTCGGTTCCTGCTACCGACTATATCCTTATAGCCTGGCATCTGTATATTTGCAGATACGCATCTATAGGGAGTACAGATACGCATCTATGGGGAGTACAGATACGCATCTATCAGGTGTATAGATACGCATCTGTCAGGAGCACAGATACGCATCTGTAAATTCGTAGATACGCATCTGTAAATTCGTAGATACGCATCTGTCATGTTTGTAGATACGTATCTGTCAGTTGGTAGATACGCATCTGTTATGTTGGTAGATACGCATCTGTAAGTTTGCAGATACGCATCTGTCATGTTGGTAGATACGTATCTGTAGACTGATCTTTCGTGTGGGTGGACAAAATGTGACGTGGGGGCGGGAAATAGAGAAACGGAAATGCGGTTTCAGCCTTGCATTGCCCGGATGCCTTCTTCCAGCGAGTGCGGACGGTATCCCAGCAGACGGCGGGCCTTGTCGATGCTCAGGCCGCTGAAGCGGGGTCGGGGAGTGGCTTCCTGCATCTCGGCGGTGCTGACGGGCTGTATCAGCGAGGCGTCTAACCGCAATGCGTTTGCCACGCGGTAGGCGATGTCGGCAATGGTCAGGCATTCGGGGCCGCAGATGTGGAAGATTCCGTTGGACGGGTGGACGATAAGCCGGTCGATGCCTTGTGCGACGTCGTCTACGAAAGTCGGCGTGCGCCACTGGTCGTTCACCACCCGGATGGGTTGCCCGCTGCGCAGGCGATCTGCCACGAGGCGCACGATATTGCTGTGCTGGCCGGGCAGGGGATTGCCGTAGACCACGACGATACGTGCCACGGCACAGTTGCCGCACAGGCCGGTTACCCGACGTTCACTCTCCCATTTGCTCCGGCCATAGTAGTTCACGGGGGCGGGCATGTCTTCTTCGGTATAAAGCCGGTCGCTGTCTCCGCCGAACACGAAGTCCGTCGACAGGTGGATAAGGCGGCTGCCGGTGCGTTCGCAGTTCTCGGCCAGACGGGCGGCAGCACGGATGTTGGTTTCGTCCGTTTCTTCGCGGTGGCTTTCGCAATAGTCGGGCGAGGAGAGGGCGGAGGTATTGATGACGACGTCGGGCCGCAGCTCTTCAAACAGGCGGCGGATGGCTGCTTCCTCGCGGATGTCGGCTTGCACGAAGCGGTAACGGCTGTCCGCATGCGGGCGGATGTCGGCGTGCAGCGAACAGCCCGTCACCCGATAGTCCGCTTTGTCCGACAGGGTGTCGAGGATACGTCTTCCGGTAAATCCGTTGGTTCCTACAATCAATATCTTCTGTTGCATGGTGTTCGGTACGTTAGTGGAAAAACGGAGTTTCGCGTCCCTTCTGCACTTCGATGCGGATGCCGAACGAGCCGTTCTGCGACTTCAGTTCGAAAGCGCCCTTGAAGTCGTTTTGCTGCCAGGGAAGGGCCGAGGGGTTGGACACCCGCCGGCCGTCCTTGTCATACTGGCCATACGTATTCAGCCGCCAGCCGTTCTTCAGGCGGAAGCTGCCCATCTGAAGGTTATCCGTCGTGCTGCCGAAGCCCATGAGGCCGAATGGGTTGCTGCTGAAATAGGGCGAACCCGACAGGGAGAACATATTGTTCAGTCCCGAAGAATAGGTGACATCGGGGTTCAGTCGGAATATCCGGTTATAATCTTTGCTCGCGTCGGGGATGACTATTTGGAAGGGCTTTTCCCAACCCTGCGCAGGCAGTTTCATCAGGCTGTTCAGGTCGATCAGGAAACCGTCGTAACTTTTCACGCCGTCGGGAAGAAGTTGTTCCCCTGTCGGAGGGATGTCGTCCGCCGTATGACGCAGGGTGTCTGCGGCCGCCTCTGTTTGTGCAAAGGCGATGCCGCAGTAGAGGGTAAGGAGTGAAAAGAGGACTGAGAACCGTTTCATATCTCTATACATTGTTGCCGCTTCAAAGATACGGCTTTTCTTGACATTCTCACTCCGTCTTAAGACTATTTATCGGTTTTTATTCCCCTTCGTACACGAAGGGATGTCTTTAGGGTTGAAGCCGGTCGTATTCCTCGTCCGTTACAGGCTCCAGCCATTCGTTGGAAGTGTTCTCGCCTTCGATTTCAAAGGCCAGGTGGGCAAACCAGCTGTCGGCAGCCGCGCCGTGCCAGTGCTTCACGTTGGCGGGGATGTGGATGACCGTGCCGGGCAGGATTTCCTGTGCCGGCTTGCCTTCCTCCTGATACCAGCCACGTCCGGCCACACCGATGAGCATCTGTCCGCCGCCCTTCGTGGCTTTATGGATGTGCCAGTTGTTACGGCAGCGCGGCTCGAAAGTGACGTTGGCAATGGATACCTGTGCATCCGAGATGCGGGCCAGATAGCTGTTACCCGTGAAGTAGCGGCTGAAGGCTGTGTTCGGTTCGCCGATGGGGAAAATCATTGTCCGCTGGAAGGCGGCTTTGGCGTCCGTAGCGGGCGTGTCGTCGGCCCAGACGTCTTTGGCCAGGCGAAAGGCTGCCCATGCTTTGGGCCATCCGGCGTAGAAGGCGATGTGGGTAATGATTTCAGAGATTTCCGTCCGGCTGATGCCGTTCTGACGGGCCGTCTGTAGGTGGTAGATAAGCGACGAGTCGGTCATATCCTGGCTGATGAGGGCGGTCAGGGTGACGAGGCTGCGGTCGCGCAAGCTCAAGAGGTCGTTGCGGCTCCATACTTCTCCGAATAGGATGTCGTCGTTCAGGCGTGCGAACTCTGGGGCGAACTCGCCCAGTTGGTCACGTCCGGCTGTCTGTACAATTTTCTGTTGTGCCATACTGTTTAGTGTTAGAATGCAAAAGAGGGATGATACGATTAGTTTGTTCATAATGATATAATGTTTAGTCGGTGATGCGCTTGATGATGCGGGCAGGCACTCCTCCTGCTACGACGCCGGACGGCACATCCTTCGTCACGACAGCACCGGCCGCTATGACGGCATTGTCGCCGATGGTCACACCGGAGAGGATGGTGGCGTTCGACCCTACCCAGACGCCGCGCCCCAATACGATAGGAGCGGGCAGGGTGACATGTCTCCGTTCGGGGATAAGCTCGTGATTAAGTGTGGCGAACACGACATTGTGTCCTATCTGGCAACCGTCGCCCAGCGTCACTCCGCCGTGATCTTGGAAATGGCAGCAGGCGTTGATGAATACGTCGCGCCCTACGGTGATGTTTTTGCCGAAGTCTGTATAGAAAGGCGGGAACACGCGGAGCGAGTCAGGCACTTCGTAGCCGAAGAGACTGGAAAGCAGTCTGCGCACTTCGTCGGGCGTGTGGTAGGCCGTGTTCAGTTGGAAAGTGATGCGCCGTGCCTCGTTGCTCATGTCGTTCATGAATTGTCCGATGTCTTCGGTATCCAGCGGGCGGCGCGTCTTTACAAGTTCTTTGAAATCTTCGATGGTCATAATTCGGTCCGTTATGATATTCGATGCAAAGATAGCGCAACGAGCGGATGGAAAGATAACCCCGACGCAGAATTTTTGTACCCGTTTTACGGATTTCCTCAAGGAGGCCGGCGTGGGCGGAAGGCTGAAAAGCCCATCCGCTCGCAGGAATCCTTCACAATGCAGAGAATCGTACTGGCAACAGCGCGAGATTGTCGGCGTGGGCTTCTGTAGACGCATTGTCGTGTAATTGGACCGGCTGACGCAGGCTTGCCTGTTGCCAGCTTTGTTATAAATATGCGACAAATCGTTTTCCGACGGTTTGGGTTATTTAGTCCTGCTTCTTAATTTGCAATCCTTGTTTTTTACAAAATGCTTCAAATTTCGTCATTAAATTCTTGAGCTCTTTCATTTTGAATCCATGATAACTTCCGTCGATCTCTATATAAGTAATCCAACCGCCGCCTAAAGGAAGTTTCGTATTCTCCAAAGCGATACCATTTGTCTTAAAAGTGAGTCCACTCTCTTTAACATTTTCTGAAAAATAGATACAAGCACTCAACGTGTCATACATTTTTTGTGCATCTCCAGAACAAATAACAAATTGATCTTCTAAAACATCATACTTATCATTTTGAGCTCGAAATACAAATATATAATCTTCAGGTTGATATTGACGATTATATATAATCTTGCAATATAGAGAATAGTTTTCAATCTTATTCATAGAAGGAAGACTGTAATGGTATTTTGATACCAACCATTCAATTTTCGACACTTCTGTTTCATCAGCAACTGATACGAATGGTAATATAAGTGCAAGAAGTAGCACATAAAAAAGAATACGTTTGTTCATACATTTAAAGTTTATAAGTTTTGTGCAATAGTGCCGGCATCATAGACGTGTCGCGCAAATGTCTATAAACAACAAAAGCGCAGACTATCGCCATACGCTGTCTTGGCTCACCACAAGCCACAATTCTTTATGGGAAGGTCTGCGCGAAAAAGCACAAATCCCAACAAGAATTGTAATAGCTCGTTTGCATCCGAGGTGGTGATTCGACAGCGATTGAGCTAATTATATAAAAAAGCGCAATGCCTTTCAGCAATGCGCTACAAATGTAGGAATAAATTCTTAGAGTTGCAAATTATTTTAAAATTGTTTCCGAAGGAGGAAAAATTCATTTCCCCTTCCCCGGATTATTTGGTAATATCGAACAGATAAGCCATTTTGATTCCGATAACGCCGTGTGCAGCACGGGAGAAATAGTCCTTCTTGGTGCTGTGGTAGAAATCGGAGAGGGCATAATAATAGCGTCCTTCTACCTGAAAATGGCCGATTTTGGTGCGCAGTTCCATGCCAAGTCCCCCTGTGATACCATAATCGAACTTGTTCTCCACATCCATGTCATGCTGTTCGACGGTAAGGTTGGAATAGTTTTCCCACGGACCGCTTTGCGTATAGCTTTCGTTCAGGAAGAAGCCGATCTGCGGTCCGGCATTGATGAAAAACTGCAGGCCGCGACTTTCCTTGCCGAATGCCAGATGGGCCAGGAACGGGAGTTCGACGTAATTCATCTTGCGCGTGTATTGCAAATCGGGATAGTCTTCGTAGAACTCGTCCCATCCGTGTTGGGAATAGTTGATTTCCACTTGGACACCACAAATCATCTTGCCTAAGCGTTCGGAGACGTAGCGCAACGTGACGCCTCCTACTGGAGCCATCAAGTTCTTCTGTTGCACGCTGGGCGAAAAGCTGACACTGTTGAGGTTGACACCGCCGTTGATGCCGACGGTGAAGTCGTAGCGCTGTTCGCCCACTTGGGCATGCAGCGGGGCAGCCAGGGCGAAAAGTAGCAGGAGGACGGGAAGTACGGTTTTCAGTTTCATTATTCAACGTTCAATTCTCTATTTTCATCTCTCAATTCTCAACTCTCAATTAGTCAAAGTCCAGCTTAAACAACTCGTAGTTTTTGGTAAAATGTACGAAGAATACTTTCCGGTTGATAAAGCCTCCCCAGTTGTTGACGCGTTGGAATTTGAAGCCGGTCTGAATAGGATTGACTTGCAGGCGGTCCAGATTGTCTTCAAGCTTGTAACCGTATTGCGACAAGCCTTTCAGGAAGAAATATCCCGTATCAAATCCTAAGATTCCATACTTTGGGTAACGCTCTTCCAGATCTTTGCTATACCAATGACGGTAGTTGCGGGTGAAGTTGGAGGCTGCCGGCAACAGGTTGTTGGTATAGAAAGATGAATAGAAATAGGTGTCGAGTTCGAAGAACGATTCCAGATGATCCTTGGTATAGGTCTGCCATTCGGGATAGCCGAACAGGTGGCATTGCATCTCAGGATGTTGGCGTACAGCCAGTGTCAGATGTGGCAGGAACTTAATGAGTGTAAGATTGCTTCCTGAAGTTGGAATAAAGATATTCTCGTATCCGGCCCGCATTGCTGCACTGAACGTTGTGTCGTTAGAACCGTCCGACAGGGAAACCATCGGAATGGAGCGGTTACGCAGCTCTTCTTTTAAGTCTTTGATGAAGTCGGCTTTTTCATCGGCACCGCTTTTAGCTTCGATGAAGATGACATTAGGGCGGCTGAAGGTACGCAGGAAGTGGTCGTAGACCTCAGAATAGAGATAAGACTGCGGGGTATTAATCTGGTAGACGCAGGGATTGCGGAACACCGAATTGTCTTTCGACGTGAAGGGGATGATTAATCGGATGTCTTTCTTTTGGGCAAATTCGGCCAGCGGCTTGATATGTTGCTGATAAAGCGGACCGAAAATGATATTTACGTTCTGTATCTCACGACGGGAAAGGATGTTTTGCAGCGAAGCGTTTTCGGGGCCGGAGTTGTAAGTATAGAGATCGAATGATATGCCTTGGCGCTTCAGACTGTCAACGGCCATCAGTAATCCCTCGTAGTATTCGAGCATACGGGTAGACTCGCTTTTCTGAATGCCTTCTGGCAGCAGAGGCAGGATGATAGCAGCCTTTACGGTAGCATATTTCTGGGCTTTCTTGTCGTTTTCTTCGAACAGCTCACGGTCGGTGAGTGGCTTTTGCTCCGTTGCCTTCTTGTCCGAATGGTTTTCACGTGCATAGGGAATGCAGAGGAAGGAACCGTGTTTGATTTTGTTTCCGCCTTTCAGTTCAGGATTGGCGGCAATGAGCTCCTCTTCCGTGATGCCATATTCACGGCTGATGCTGTAGATGGTTTCACGGCGTTTCACCTTGTGCATGTCGCGGCACTTGGGTTTGAGCATTTCGGGCTCTTTCGGTTGTTCTTTGGGAGCTTCGACTGTTATTTCAGGTGTCTTGGCAGGGATGCGAATGACTTGTCCTGCACGGAAGTTATTGGCATCCAGACCGGGATTGGCGTCGCAGATAGCCTGTATGGTTACGCCGTAAAGACCGCTGAGGCGATAGAGCGTTTCTCCGGCAGCGATGGTATGGAAGGTTTCCTGCGTCCGGCTTTCTTTCTTGCGGGGGATGCGCAGGGTACGTCCTACATATATCTTTTCGTCACTACCCGGATTTAGTCGGACAATGTCGGCTTGGCTGACGCCATACATGCTGGCGATGGAATAGAGGCTTTGACCTTTTTCGATGGTGTGCAAAAAGTATGTCTGGTTTTCTTGTGCACGGATGCCGATGCTACAGGCTGTAACCAGCAGCAGGGTGCAAAAGATGCGTTTGGCTGTTTTCATTCCAATCATTCGTTCGGTTCTAATAAAATAATACCCAAAGTTGCCGCAAAGTTAACAAATCTGTCTCATTTCAGCCAAAGGATTGAGTTAAGAAATAATATTGTGTTATTCTTATTTAGGCAAAGTTGGACAATGATAAAATGTCAGAAGTGACAATCCCATTTGATGTACGGGGAGACACCTCTGTGGATTTTTCACATATTCCATAACAGGATAAGCTACGGTATGTGGATGATGTTCACACAGTAGTTGTCGGAGTGTCCGATAATCTCGAACTCACGTTATTTACATGTGTGATTTTTAATATTGAATTATTAACAGTATTTTATGAAATATTCACCATTTTTTGCAGGTAAACAGCTTTTTCAGTTGCAGTTTGTCACTTTGAAGACTCTCAGTACTCTTGTCCATTTTTTTATACATCCATTTTCATCGTGGTATGGAGAGCAACCATATTGTACTCCGTGATTAATAACCCCAGATTTAAATACATTGTTGCACATCCAAAAATCACCTTGTTTTGTATTGTCAATGTTATGGAATTCTACATATCCAGACATGGTTTGGAAATAACGTCTGAAATTATCAATCTTGTTCGTTTTAATATCGTTGATATGTGGAGATACACAGACATAATAGTTTTCAGCTTTCTTTATTCCAGCCATTAACGAAAGGATATGTGGCGTAGAATAATCGTCTATGTCAAGTATATTCGAGAAAAGATTCACTACAACGTTGTTTCTTATGATGCCAATATCATTTAGTTCAACATCGTCAAGCTTTTTGCATATTGTTCTTACAGAACATTCTGGATTAACGGCTTTGCAATGAAGCGAAGCTCGTTTAATCGCCAATTCCGACGGATCGATTAATATGATTTGATTGGCATTTTCTTGATAATATTTCTCACAGAATAGCATTGATGCCAATCCTTGTCCACATCCCCAATCAATTATTGTCAATGGTTGGTCAAATTGTTGCGGGAAAGGTTCTGCCAGAGCAGACTGCATCTTAGCTTTATGCATACTTCCATAGTTTTTTAGATAATTATATAACCCTTGTTCTTCTGTTATAAGATAACGCCACGACCATGATCAAAGCTGTCAGAAGCAAGGATAACAGCATGTTGTCTAATTGTATCAAAGTTTTTATTACCAGAATTTATCCAATTCACATACTCTGTACCTTCTTCAATGAGACACAGTTCATTTGGCACAAACGGTGAAATACTCAGATTTTGACAATTCAGATGATCTATTGCTTCTTGCAATTGTTCATGGGCTTGCTCATTATTGACATTAATTTTACAGATATCCTTAATATCATTCAAGAAGGGATATTTATTTTGTTCTACAGCTTCAAGAAATTTGTCTTTCACTATCAGAGCTTTCGTAGGATGTAATGAATCTACAACAGCACTATAGTAATTAAGGAATGTAATCAGAGAAGGAAGGTTGCTGTCCTCTTCTTCTTCAATTGCAACTTGAAGCAAACGGCAAATATCATCAAATTTCGATATTAAATCATCAGCAGTACTAGGTTTTGGGTAAACAAAGGACAAGCCTGCCTGTATTCTGCTTGTTATTTCTATTTCTTTATCTGACACGAGTCTTGCAAGACGAGCCATCGCACCTTGCAAGTTAAGACGTTCTGCCAAGTCAAGCATAATCAGCAAAAAGGATCTGTTTTGAGTGCTCGAGAAATCAAGTTGAGAGTAATACTTGAATTTTAGTTGTACAAATTTGTTAATGTCATCAGATACTTTAGACAGGACATCACGCCTTGATGAATATATGTCATACAATTCGTCAGAATGATTTCGAAGATAGGCTTCAAGCGATTCTACACTTGAAGCCTCTGCATATGCATTATTGAAGAAACTCATATTAATCTTTGTCAAAAATGTTTTGCTCTTTTGTAATCAGGATCTTGAATATCTTTTCATTCTTCTTCAAGCCTTTTGATTTTATTCCTAAAGATTTTAGAATCACATTCAATTCTTTGTCATCCTTATTGAAATAATCAAAAACTTCTTTCATTATATCTTCGCGACTTATACTAATAGTTCTTTCCTCTGTCTTTTGCAATTCCATTAAGCGGCTGTTTTTTTTCTCGTATTGAGTTTTTATCTCTGCAATTTCTTCTTCTTTTTCTTCAATACATTCTTGAATGACATAATCTGCAACTCTGTTGAACAGATTTGACAAAGGTGTTTGAAAGATAGAACTAACATCAATCCTTTGATAAAATTGAGACAAAGAACTCCACCACTCTTTGGAGCCAACCTTCGGTTTTTTTTTACCTATTACAATTGTATCTAATACGCAATAGTCTGTTTTTTTTGTTACGCTTGGTGTACGTTGCTTGTTGCACCATGAGTCCAAATAATAGAAATTTTCAGAAATCTTCTTGTTGAAGACAAACTGATATACACTTTCAATCGTGTAATAGTCTAATTGTGAGTCAAGCTGAAACTTTACATCAATTCTGTTGCCTTCTGATGTGCCATAAAAACTGTTGAACACATTGTAGCCACGGTTGTATCCAAAGCATAATGCGACTAATTGTGCACTTTTAATGCCTTCAAAATTAGAAAGAATCAATCCGTCAATTTTGTCTCTTTTCGATTCGGCTCCAACTCCATAGCTTGCTAATACAGCTAAGATATATGCCTTTTTGTTGAGACTATCCAATTCTATCTTTCTTGTGATTTTATTTTGGAATACAGTCTGGCCCTCGTTTTTTGCCATCTGCTTTACATCAACAACATCTACCTGTTTATTTAAATAAGGTAACAAACAAGCATAGCTTTCTGATTGCGTAAATAGTCCAGAATATTGGCTATTGGAACTTTTTCCTGCTCTGTCAAGTGCGTCGGCAATCAATTTGTTGAAAACAGCAAGCGTCTCAATGTATGTCTCTGAGAAATTCATATACTTTTCCCTTGCCAATCTCATTATAATCAAGGCGCCAAGGATACGGTCATACAGTTCTATCTTTTTTGTGTGGTCTTTGATATAACAACCTTCCGGTACCTTAGCTTCTTTAACTGTGATATCTTCGAAACTACTAACAGCTCCAACAATTGAATCAGGAACGAATGCTGTTCCCATTCTGATGTTAGATAGGGTTTTGTTTTTCTGCTGCTCTTCTATGAAGTAAATCTTCTTTACTCGTGTAATAGGCAAAGCGAATTCAAATAAGTACCATGTTCCACCCGCTGATATTAGATCCGTTTCTTCTTCGTTTGTCAAGACAATCTCTAAGTTACAGTTGCATTCAATACAACCCCTGCTTGTTGTTATAAGCAAGAAGTTTTCAAACAAGTTCTGGATGTCCTGCGGTTTGTTCGTGAAATACTTACTTGGCTTAAGACAAGCGCAGCCGAAATAGTGTGCTAGGCACTCAGATTTTATAGGGAAATAGTAGGTTCTCATATTACAATACAGTTTTATCAACTACCGAATTCAGGCTCGGCATGTCGTAATTGCTAATTAGGTATAAATTGCTTTTTGCTCTGGTGCAAGCAACATAATAATCATTCCATTCAATGTTAAATTGGCCTAGGATTTCATCGAACTTATGGAAATTTGGGATTATCACAGTATCAAATTCCAGTCCTTTTGCTGATTTAAAGGTTGTTATATGCACATTTTTGATGGTGGCACAACCATCAGGAAATCTTTCTTTGTCCTCGTAATAAAGAGAGAAATCATCAACATTTTCTTCAAGAACGTTTTCAAAAACTTGAACATCATTCTTCCAAGGAACAAGAATCGCAATATTATGAGTGTTTGAACGGAATGATTCGATAATCTCAATTATTGCATCGTTTTATTTTTCATTCGTTCGGTCATATATGCTACCATTTGAAACCATAAACACAGGCAGTTCTCCAATATTGTTTGCCAATCCATCAATTATCTCTCTTGGGATTACGGCGTTCGGAAAAGTTGCTTTCGCAAATCTCATGATCCTTTGAGTACTTCTGAAATTCCTACTTAGTACATGCTCCACATTTTTGGGGAAGATACCTCTCAATTGCAACTGTGTGCAACTATGGTTTGGATAAAGAATCTGCGAATCGTCAGCTCCATATGACACCTTTGACAAGATATCATGATAGTATTCTTCATCCAAATCTTGAGCCTCATCAATGATTATTTCCGCAAATTTATAATTGTGGATTCTATATCGACTATTAATTGAAGTCGCAACCATTTTTGCTGCATCTTCATTCTGGCTTCTACAGCAAGCTTTCAAATATTCCTTCAAAGTTGTCGTATATGTCAACAACAAACTTCTCTTTGTAGGATTATTCATATAGTTTGAGATATGTCTCCAAAGTGAAACAACCGATTTCCCAGTTCCCGGTCCTCCAGACAAAGCGATTTGTTCTGGATCATCCAATGCCGCTTGTTGCGGAATAGTCAAATCTGTTATTTGCGGTAGATTAAAATAATATCCAGCCATAATCTATTTATTTTCCGGTTATTGTCTCTGATGTTAATCCGCTTTCCCTCGCTGTGCGATAGTTTCTGCAAGCTGTTTTTTTGCTTGTATTCGCATAGCAATATTCGCAAAGATGCGCACAAGTGTCATATTGACCGATGTCTTTGCTTATCTTGCAACCACACAGTTCACGCTGTCCCTTGTCCGCATTGTCTTTCTTTTTGACAGCATAATGCTCAGTGTCAAGCATAATGGCATTTGTCGGGATTTTTGGGCTCTCAAACAAACTATTGTCGATTGTTTTCACCTCTACGCTAAGCACCTTCATCAAAACACTGTCTTTCCAAGCAAAACGTATCATCAAATTGTCATCTACACAATGATTCGGAATAATCCCAAATCTGCCGTATTCTGGTTTCTCTCCACAAGTCGCCAGTTCATATCCCCATCTCTTGTTGAGTTCAGATAGTTCCCTTGCGAAATCAACCATTTCTGTCTCAGTCCACTCATGGTAGTTTATGCCGTTTCGTTCCAAGTTTATTTTCACCTTCCTATAAAAAACGATGTCGGCGAAACTGAACACAAGCTTCTCTGTATAGCCAAGCAATCTGTCGCCGATATAATCCATTTTGTGAAGCAAGTCATCCTGTGATATTCTGTCAGTAAGGATTAATGGATCAAATCTCCAAATAACTCTTCCTTTTCCTAAATTCTCGACAAGAGCCTTAAAAGTCTCAATACGCTCATCCAATGGCGGCACGCCTTTTTCCAACCCTTCTGCCACATAATCATTCAGCGTGTACTGAATATAGCACTCTATTTTTGGAGAATGGGATTTCAATTTGGCCAAATGTTGCAACAAAGGTTTCGGGTTTTTAGACCAAAATACGATAAAGCGTGTATTTTTATAAGAAACATAGCTGTTCACTCCATTGAAAGGGTTGCGCCATGCAGAATATCCAACTTCCAATCTGTGGAAAAACCAGTCGGCATAAAAGGCCGGAATGTCAGTGCTCCTACTCGCAGAAACAATCTCTGGAGCCTGGGCATCAACCCATTCTCCATTTTCACGCTGAATATTTATTTTCTTCCAAGCCATAGTACTATAAGTTGCGCTGTAAAACGCCTGATTTGTACAGAATGCAAAAGTAAAAAAAATATTTGAAATACAGGCAGAGAAATAATATTGTGTTTTTCCAAAGCCGAAAAAAGCAGACGACAAGCTGATATTCGCCAAGAAACGCTTATTTTTGCAAGTTGAATAAAATGCAGTCGGATATGCAAGAAGAAAACGAATATATCAATGTCTACGGAGCAAGGGTGCATAATCTGAAGAACATTGATGCGCAAATCCCGCGAAACAGCCTGACAGTCATTACCGGGCTGAGCGGCAGCGGCAAGTCATCGCTGGCTTTTGACACCATCTTTGCCGAGGGACAACGACGCTACATCGAAACGTTCTCGGCCTATGCCCGTAACTTCCTGGGCAATCTGGAGCGCCCGGATGTGGACAAGATAACGGGACTGAGCCCTGTCATCTCCATCGAACAGAAGACAACGAACAAGAACCCGCGCTCTACCGTAGGCACCACGACCGAAATCTACGATTTCCTTCGTCTGCTCTATGCCAGGGCGGGTGAGGCTTATTCGTATCTCAGCGGCGAGAAGATGGTGAAATATACGGAGGAACAGATTTTGGATCTCATTCTGAAAGAATACAAAGGCAAACGCATCTACTTGCTTGCTCCGCTGGTGCGCAATCGCAAGGGACACTATAAGGAATTGTTCGAACAGGTAAGGAAGAAAGGTTACTTGTACGTCCGCGTGGACGGCGAACTGAAGGAAGCGCTGCCGGGCATGAAGTTGGACCGCTATAAGAACCACGATGTGGAGGTGGTGATAGACAAGCTGGTCGTGTCCGACAAGGACGACACGAGGCTGAAAGGCAGTGTGGCGACGGCCATGCGTCAGGGCGACGGGCTGATGATGATACTGGATGTGCAGACGGAAAGTCTGCGCCACTACAGCAAACGCCTGATGTGTCCTGTGACGGGCCTTTCCTATAAGGAGCCTGCCCCCCATAACTTCTCGTTCAATTCTCCTCAAGGTGCCTGCCACCGATGCAAGGGGTTGGGCGTAGTGAACCAGATAGACATCGACAAGGTAATTCCCGATCGCGAATTGTCCGTGTACAACGGAGCTGTTGTGCCGTTGGGAAAATACAAAAATAGCATGATTTTCTGGCAGATCGAAGCGTTATTAGAGAAGTATGATGCCAACCTGAAGACGCCGGTCAAAGATTTGCCCGACGAAGCGATAGACGAAATACTTAACGGTTCGGATGAGCGGCTGAAAATCAAGAGCCAGTTGGTGGGAACATCGTCGGACTACTTCACGACCTACGAAGGCGTGGTGAAGTACATCCAGTTGTTGCAGGAGCGCGACCCTTCGCCTACGGCACAGAAATGGGCCGAGCAGTTTGCCCGCACGGCCACTTGCCCTGAGTGTCATGGAGCCAAGCTGAACCGTGAAGCGCTGTCTTTCCGCATCCACGACAAGAACATTCAAGAGCTGGCCACGATGGACATCGGCGAACTCTACGAATGGCTGATGCATGTGGAAGAACACCTTAACAACAAGCAGCGGCAGATAGCTGTGGAGATACTCAAGGAGATACGTACCCGCCTGAAGTTCCTGCTCGATGTGGGATTGGATTACCTTTCGCTCGACCGCAGTTCGATGAGCTTGTCCGGCGGTGAGAGCCAGCGCATCCGATTGGCCACACAGATTGGTTCACAACTGGTGAATGTGCTTTATATATTGGACGAACCCAGTATCGGTCTGCACCAGCGCGACAACCTGCGCCTAATCAATTCGCTGAAAGAATTGAGAGACATCGGGAACTCTGTCATTGTGGTGGAGCACGATAAGGACATGATGCTGGCCGCCGACTACGTGATAGACATGGGGCCCAAGGCCGGACGGCTGGGTGGTGAAGTGGTGTTCGAAGGCACGCCCCGCCAGATGCTCCAGACGCATACGCTGACCTCACAATATCTGAACGGTGAAAAGGCTATCGAAGTTCCCCCAAAACGGCGTAAAGGCAACGGACACAGCTTATGGCTGCGCGGAGCCCGTGGCAACAATTTGAAGAGCATCGACGTAGAGTTTCCTTTGGGTAAGCTCATCTGTGTGACGGGCGTGTCGGGTAGCGGGAAGTCCTCTCTCATCAACGAAACCCTGCAACCCATCCTTTCGCAGAAGTTCTACCGTTCTCTGCAAGACCCTTTGCCATACGACAACCTTGAAGGGCTGGAATATATCGACAAGGTGGTGAACGTCGATCAGTCGCCTTTGGGGCGCACACCGCGTTCCAATC
Organism: uncultured Bacteroides sp.; assembly: GCF_947632445.1. Taxonomy (GTDB): domain Bacteria; phylum Bacteroidota; class Bacteroidia; order Bacteroidales; family Bacteroidaceae; genus Bacteroides. Next base: position 24,744 of record NZ_CANRPM010000004.1, read on the forward strand.
CTGCCACCTATACGGGCGTGTTCAGCGACATCCGCAACCTGTTTGTCGGTCTGCCCGAAGCGAAGATACGAGGCTACAAGCCCGGACGTTTCTCGTTCAACGTGAGCGGCGGCCGTTGCGAAGCCTGTCAGGGTAACGGTTACAAGACAATCGAGATGAACTTCCTGCCCGACGTCTATGTGCCCTGCGAGGTTTGTCACGGCAAGCGCTACAACCGCGAAACGCTGGAAGTGCGCTTTAAGGGCAAGTCCATTGCCGACGTGCTCGACATGACCATCAATCGTGCCGTAGAGTTCTTCGAGAATGTACCGCAGATACTGAGCAAAATCAAGGTCATTCAGGACGTGGGCTTGGGCTATATCAAGCTCGGACAGTCCAGTACCACGCTCTCTGGCGGCGAAAGCCAGCGCGTCAAACTGGCTACGGAACTGTCCAAACGAGATACGGGCAAGACGCTTTACATCCTCGATGAACCCACTACAGGCCTGCATTTCGAGGACATTCGCGTGCTGATGAACGTGCTGGAACGGTTGGTGGACAAGGGCAACACGGTGATTGTCATCGAACACAACTTGGATGTCATCAAGATGGCCGACTATATCATCGACATGGGCCCCGAAGGCGGCAAGGGTGGGGGAGAAATCCTGTCGTGCGGCACGCCCGAAGAGGTGGCGATGAGCGGCAAGGGATACACGCCGAAGTTCCTCAAAAAGGAATTGGGCCTGTGACAGAAAAGGTGTTGTTTGTCAGATAAATATGAGTTTATTCTCGTTTATAGAAAATAAACTGTTAGTTTACGTGTATTAAACTGTCGGTTTAAAGGCTTTGAACTGATAGTACAAAGACGTTGAACTGACAGTATAAACGGATTGAAGCAATGCTTTGCTTCAGATATATAGGAAAGAACGATGAAAAAGATCAATAAGACCAATGCAGCCCGGTTGCTGGATAAGGCTAAGATAGCTTACGAATTAATCCCCTACGAGGTGGATGAAAGTGATCTGAGTGCGGTGCATGTAGCCGCCAGCCTGGGCGAGAATATAGATTGCGTGTTCAAGACCCTTATCCTGCACGGCGACAAGACGGGCCATTTCGTCTGTGTCATCCCCGGCGAACACGAAGTGGATCTGAAGTTAGCCGCCAAAGTGTCGGGCAACAAGAAGTGCGATCTCATTCCCGTAAAAGAGCTGTTACCCCTGACAGGCTATATTCGTGGCGGCTGTTCGCCCATCGGAATGAAGAAGCCTTTCCCCACGTATATCCACGAGACGTGCCTCCGTTTTCCCTATATCTACATCAGTGCGGGGCAGCGCGGCCTTCAGCTGAAGCTCGATCCGAAGGATTTGATTAAGGAGACGGGAGCCGAAGTTTGTCTGCTTTTTTAGGAAATATGAGTCAAATGTTTTATATTTGCGCAAAATAACTCAATTTATTAATCTTAATTTCTACAACATTATGTTTGAAGGGCAACCTAAAGGTCTTTATACCTTGGCACTCGCCAATACGGGCGAACGTTTCGGCTATTACACGATGCTGGCTATCTTCGTTTTGTTTCTTATGGATAACTTCGGCATGTCTGCCGATGAAGCGGGAAACATATACGCAGGTTTCTTGGCCTTAGTTTATTTTTTACCGTTTATTGGAGGTATCTTGGCCGACAAGTTCGGATATGGTAAAATGGTTACTATCGGCATCATATCCATGTTTGCCGGGTATGTACTTTTGTCTTTACCCGCCGGTAGCGGGACGACAGGTTTGATTGCAATGTTCACTGCATTGTTGGTGGTCAGTTGCGGTACTGGTCTGTTCAAGGGCAATTTGCAGGTGATGGTCGGCAATTTGTATGATGCGCCGGAATATTCGGCCCGTCGCGACTCTGCGTTCAGTATTTTCTATATGGCTATCAATATCGGTGCGCTTTTTGCTCCTACCGCGGCTGTGGAGATTATGAACTATGCCCAGAAGAATTTTGGTGTAAGCCATGAAGACTCTTATCATTTTGCTTTTGCTGTGGCTTGTGTCTCTCTCATCGTTTCGATGGCTATTTATTATGGTTTCCGCAGCACCTTCAAGCATGTGGAAGGTGGCAACAAGCAGGCAGTTTCCAACAAGAGCACGGTTTCGGCTACTGTCGAGGAGTTGTCTCCGCGTGAAACGAAAGACCGTATCGTGGCTCTCTGCCTGGTGTTTGCTGTGGTTATTTTCTTCTGGATGGCTTTCCATCAGAACGGATTGACGCTGACTCTGTTTGCCAAGCAGTTCACTGCCCGCACTTCCGAAGGGTTGGAGAGCATGATGTTCAGTGTATGGAACCTGGTAGCTGTCATCTTTATCGTCTATGCCCTGTTCTCCCTCTTCCAGTCGAAGACGGGCAAAGGCAAGACTGTTTCGGGTGTCGTTATCCTGCTGGCCGTCCTCTTCCTGGTATATCGCTATTTCGCCATCGAAGGCACTACGCCGGTGGATGCTCCTATCTTCCAGCAGTTCAATCCCTTCTTCGTAGTGGCTCTGACACCGGTTTCAATGGCTATCTTTGGAACTTTGGCACGCAAGGGCAAGGAACCTTCCGCTCCGCGTAAAATCGGTTTGGGTATGTTGGTGGCCGCTTGCGGTTATGTGTTGATGTTGTTAGCATCCGTCAGTCTGCTTACGCCTAATGCACAGCAGGCAGCCATTGAGGGTGGAACGGCTTCGTTTGTATCGTCCAACTGGTTGGTATCTACTTATTTGGTATTGACGTTTGCCGAGCTGTTGCTTTCGCCGATGGGTATCTCTTTCGTATCGAAAGTAGCTCCTCCCAAGTACAAAGGCATGATGATGGGGGGCTGGTTCGTGGCTACTGCCATTGGTAATTATGGTACCCGTTTGGCTTCCGATTTGTGGGGTGATATGCCTTTATGGGTTGTATGGGGCGTATTGATGGTACTTTGCCTGCTGGCAGCCCTGTTTATTTTCTCCGTAATGAAGAGACTGGAAAAAGTAGCTTAAATGATTTTAATATAAGAAAGAAAGTGGGACAGGATTTTTCTGCCCCACTTTCTTTATATCTCCATCCCCATGATGTAATCGTTCATGTAGTAACCGTTACCGATAGGAAAGTCGCCTTCGCGCACTTTCGTCATACCCATGTGCTGGTAAAAGCCCAGGGCAGGGTTTTGGCGGTTTACATTAAGCTCCATGCGGCAGGGAGCGGGATGTACTTTCTTGATGTACTTGATAGCTTCGTGGAAAAGAAAGCTGCCACAATGGGCTTTCTGGAAGTAGGGCAGGACGTAAATCTTCTGGAGGTGGAAGAGGTCTTTGCTTTCGGGCTGGACGGACACGTAGCCCGTCGCTTCACACTCTTCGTAGGCCATTAGGTAGACGTGGCCTTCTTCCTCCATCTGCTTGCGGATGTTTTCGGGGGAATACATCCAGTCCATCATGTACTCAATCTGTTCTGGGGTCAGGATGTCTTTGTAGGTTTCAGGAAAGACGTCCCAAGCCAGCTTGTTGATGAGCCGGCAGTCGGCAATATCTGCTTTTCGAATTGTAAACATTATGTGTTTGTATTTTAATTCTAATGGTTCGATAAAATGTGTTCTCGGTTGTCAGATGGTAGTTATTGCAGTGTTTCCAGATCTACTTCGATAGCGGCGGGATAGAGACGTTTCGGATCGAAGAATGTGGCACAACTGTTCACCAGATGCTTCACGTCAGGTTTTACGTGGCCTTCGAATGCGGTGTGTCCGTTGACAGTCAGTGTGATTGGCTTATCCAAGTCTACCAGTTCGGAGCATAGATAGACCGTTACCTTTCCCCGTAGTGCAGGTCGGTATGTTTTGGCGAATTTCAGTTCGATGCCCCATTGCGGGTCGGTCTCCGTAGTGCGGTAGGTCACTTCGTCAATCGCCAACGATACATGGTTGCCTTCAATATCCAGCGTGTAGCGTGTACGTGTATTGCTGTCGGCATTCGAACGTTCGTCTATGCGCAGGTTGTAGAACCCTTGACGATAACGTCCGTCCATTTCGAAGTTCTCCCAACAGAAGTGTTTGGGGTAGGGATTGCGGACGTACTGCTTCAGCCAGGGAGTGGTGGGCGAGTAGTCGATGTGGTGTCCGTAGCCGGGAATAAGTTCGACGCAATGGATGTAGCGATCGGGATAGAGCCGTTGCAGGCTGTCCAGCGCTTCGGCAGTATAACGGGTGAGGCGGTCGCGATAGAAACCTTTATCTTCGGCACCCGTGCGAAGTGAGAAAGCTGTATTGCTCAGGTTCTCAGCCGGAGCGTTCTTCAGGGGTTCACCGCCTGCCATGGGGCCTGCCGCCGCCCAATAGTCGGCATAGAATGAGGCCAGTCGCTGACTGCCGTAACCGCCTTCGGAGATGCCGAATATATAAATGCGGTCGGGGTTGATATCATCAGACAGTAGAGCCTGCCGCAGGAGTTTTTCCCAAGCGTATTGTTTGGAGCGCTGATACCAACGGTAGTAGGCTCCCTCGTTGGGTATCTGTGGAATGAAGTAGATGGACGGGGTATCGTCGAACCGACTGCATATCTTCAGTCCGGTGGCCCATTCTAACGCTTTGGGGCCCGAACCGTGGAGATAGAGAAATAGAGGTAATTTTTGTCCGGCAGCTGTTGACTCGGCCGTTTTCTTCCATCCCCAGTAGAAATTCAATGTGGCATTCGGTTCCAATTCTTGAGGCAGCTTCCAACTGCTTGCTGACTGTTCGGAGAGCGGAGAGAGAACAGGCAGTTTTTCTTCTTTGAAAGTTTCATTGGATTCTTTCCATAATTGCCATACAGCCTGCCGCATATCGTCTGTTTCTCTCCATTTCATACGGATGGATGTCCTGAAAGCGATTGTATCATCTCTCAGTCGGTGGTCAAAAAAGGAAGTTACTTCTTTCCGATGTTTTTCTTTCAAAGTCCGGTCAGCCTTTTGTGCCATAGCATGGGAAAGCGTGCAGCAAGCTATTCCCAAACAAAGAATGTGTACATACGTTTTTTTCAAGGGTTGGTTCATTGTTTCGTTGTTTTTAAATTTTTCTGCAAGGTATCAACATTTTCCGGGATGTGCAAACTGATACGATAAAAAGATGTTTTCTTTCTGATCTTCGCTCCGTATGCTGCATATATTTCATACGTTAATATATCCTAATATATGGTATTATGTAATGCAAGGTACTTATATAATACATATATTTGTGCCATACAAAATAAGCAAGCAAATCAAACGATTAAGGAAATAAGGTATGAATGTAGACAATGTGAAGTCGCAGATGCGCAAAGGGATGCTGGAATACTGCATTATGCTGTTGCTGCATAAAGAGCTTGCCTATGCTTCGGACATTATTCAGAGGTTGAAAGGGGCTAAGCTGATTGTAGTGGAAGGGACGCTCTATCCGCTATTGACACGTCTGAAGAACGACGACCTGCTGGAATATGAATGGATAGAATCGACACAGGGGCCGCCGCGAAAATATTACCGGCTGACACCGAAAGGAGAAAACTTTCTACAGGAACTGGAAACTGCCTGGCAGGAACTGAACGAAACGGTGGAACACATTCGCCGGAACTAAAAATAAGAATGAATATCGAAAACTTTAAAACAAACATATCACAATGAAAAAGACATTGACTGTAAATCTGGGTGGAACGGTGTTCAACATCGACGAAGATGCCTACCGCCTGTTGGATGATTATTTGATGAATTTGAAGTCGCACTTTCGTAAGGAAGCCGGTGCGAACGAGATTGTAGACGATATAGAACGTCGTATTTCTGAATTGCTGGCCGAGAAACTCACCGGAAACCGTCAGGTGGTTACTTTGAACGATGTAGAAGAGGTAATAGTCCGCATGGGCAAGCCTGAAGAGATGGATGATGCTGACGGAGAGGAAAAACATACAGCGAGCAGTGCTGGAGGATATGGAGCCGGTTCATGGACGCGGAACGAGGAGCCGGTGAAGGTGCGTCGCAGACTGTTTCGAAATCCCGACGATAAGATGTTAGGAGGCGTGTGCAGTGGCTTGGCTGCTTATTTGGGCTGTGACACGACGCTGGTGCGTCTGCTGCTGTTTGTTATCCTGATATTTGGTTACGGCATGCTGATACCTATTTATATTATCTGTTGGCTGATTATTCCAGAAGCACGCACAGCTGCTGAGAAGTTAAGCATGCACGGTGAGGCGGTGACGGTAGAGAACATCGGCAAGACGGTGACCGGAGGCTTTGAACGGATGGCTGACGGTGTAAACAGCTACATGCGTTCCGATAAGCCCCGTACATTGCTGCAGAGGATTGGTGATGCACTGGTTACGCTGACAGGATGGATCCTGAAAGTGGGACTGATTGTCCTGATTGTCATTTGCAGTCCGGTTCTGTTTGTTTTAGGCATTGCGTTTGTCGCTTTGCTGTTTGCGGCCATCATGGTGGCTGTAGGAGGAGGGGCGGCCTTGTTCTCGCTCTTTCCCACGATGGACATTATGCTGCCGGCTTCACCGTTCGAGGCCATTACGATGTATATAGCAGGTATTCTGCTGGTGGCCATTCCGCTGTTCAGCCTGCTGCATGCCCTGTTCCGCAACCTGTTGAAGTGGCAGCCCATGACTGTTGGATTGAAGTGGACGCTGCTGATACTTTGGATAATCAGTGCAGTGGTGTTTGCACTGTGTTTCACGTTGAGTGGCTTGTCTTTCCCCGATCTCTATATGGGGAAGGAATATCTGTCGGTGTGACGGCAGTTGTTCATACAAAAAAGAGGCATCTTCCGGTGCCTCTTTTTTATACATTTCAGCTTTTTATTTCTTCAACCATTTGTCTAGCCACTCGAAGAACACGCGTTGCCACAACACGCCGTTCTGTGGCTTCAATACCCAGTGGTTCTCGTCGGGATAGATAAGCAGTTCGGCCGGCACGCCGCGCATCTTGGCGGCATCGAAGGCGGCCATCGCCTGGTTGGCCAGAATGCGGTAATCTTTCTCGCCGTGGATGCAGAGAATGGGAGCGTCCCATTTGTCTACGAATTTGTGAGGCGAGTTGGCGAAGGTGCGTTGGGCCGTGGCGTTGTCCTTCTCCCAGTAGGCGCCGCCCATATCCCAGTTGGCGAACCATTTCTCTTCCGTCTCCAGGTATTGCATTTCCATGTTGAAGATGCCGTCGTGGGCGATGAAGGCCTTGAAGCGCTTGTCGTGATGTCCGGCCAACCAGTAGACGGAAAAGCCTCCGAAGCTGGCGCCTACGCAGCCCAGACGGTCTTTGTCGACAAACGGTTCTTTCGCCATTTCGTCGATGGCGGTGAAATAGTCCTTCATGCACTGGCCGCCATAGTCTCCGCTGATGGCTTCGTTCCATTCCACTCCGAAGCCCGGCAGCCCGCGGCGATTGGGCGCCACAATGATGTAATCGTTGGCCGCCATAATCTGGAAGTTCCAGCGATAGCTCCAGAATTGGCTGACGGGACTTTGCGGACCGCCTTCGCAGTAGAGCAGAGCAGGATACTTCTTGTTTGGATCGAACTGAGGCGGATAGATAACCCACGTCAGCATCTGCTTACCGTCGGTGGTTTTCATCCAACGTTCCTCTACGCGGCCCATATCGAGCTGGTCGTAGATGTGTTTGTTCTCTGTAGTGAGCTGAGTGTTTTGTGCGAAGGCGTCACCTTGGCGGGCCTTGTCTACAGCGTAGATTTCATCGGCCATACTCATGGAGTGACGGGTCGTTATCAGCTTGTTGCCGCAGAGAGCGATGGAGCCGTAGTCATGCATGCCGTCGGTAAGTTGCACTACTTGGTCGGGATGGTCGAGAGCAACGTAATAGATTTGCACTTCTCCATGCCAAACGCCCAGAAAATAAATGCCTTTCGAGTCATCGTCCCACACGAAAGAATCAACGTTCGAAGGGTAGGGGTGACTGAGAAACGTTTTCTCTCCTGTCCGGCGATCCATGATGAAAAGGCGGTTCAGGTCTGCTTCATATCCGTCGCGCTCCATGCTTTGCCAGGCGATGTACCGACCATCGGACGAATACTGCGGATTTGTGTCATAGCCCTTGTTTTCTTCCGTGAGATTGTGGGTCTGACCGGTCTCTACGTTGTAGACATAGATATCCGAGTTGGTGGAAACAGCATATTCGAGGCCTGTTTTCTTCCGACAGGTGTAGGCTACTTCCTTCCCATCGGGACTCCACGCCAACTGTTCGATGCCTCCCCAGGGCTTCATGGGACTTTCGTAGGGCTCTCCGTCGAGAATGTCCTTCGCATCGGAAGCAACGGCCGAGCCGTCGAAGTCTGCTACGAAGGGGTGGGGAGCTGTCGTCACCCATTCGTCCCAATGTTTGTACATCAAGTCGGTAACGAGAATGCCCGTCGTCTTATCCAAGTCCGGGTATTTGTCTTTCACGGAGGAAACGGTCTTTACCTGGGCGATGAAGAGCAGTCTCCGACCGTCGGGACTGAAAGCAAAACCTTCGATGTCGCCGTCGTAGTCTGTCAGACGGTGGCGTGGCGTGCCGTCGACGTTCATCTCCCATACTTGGCTGGAGCCGCTCTCGCTACTCAGGTATGCCAGTTTCGTGCCGCCTTTTATCCAGGCGGGTTGTCCCTCATTCCACGCGGTGCGGGTGAGCTGCGTATTGTCCGAGCCATCGGCATTCATCATAAAGAGTTCGGTATTGCTCTTGTTTTGGGCCACGCTGTAGTAGCTTACGGTGTAGGCCACGCGGCCGGCGTCCGGCGAAGGTGCCACGCTCCCGATGCGGCCCATGGCCCAAAGCGCTTCGGGTGTCAGACGGCGGTTCTCAAGGCGGATGTCCGAGCGACCGATGAGAGAGTCGTCCGCTTCTTTCGCGGCTTCGGACGAACTGCCGCACGAAGCCAATGTCATCAATGCTGACATGAATAATAGATTAATCGGTTTCATACTTTTTCTTCTGTTATGTGATTGTCTGACGACGCTGTTACAACGGGCTTTCTCCCTCATCATTGTGGTCGCCGGAATCCGTATCACCGGTATCGCCCTCATCCGGCGCATCGGTAGAAGAGGCATCCTCCGTCGTCTTGCCCACGCCGCGACGCGAGAGCACCAGCGTATATTGCGAAATAATCGCGCTGACCGCTGTGGCAATGGCAAGCAGCTCCTTTTGTGTCTCCTCGTCCGTCGAGAGAACGGTCGCCTGAATGTAGAGAGCGTTCAGAATGTCCGCCACATCGGCATACGCCGCTTCCATTGCCGCACGGGCATCTTTCATATCGGGCGCCGAAATGTTTCGGGCGTACCGCTCATCGGCGCGGGCAGAATAGAGGGCGTCGAAGTCGTCGTTGGCCTCTTTCAAGTCGTTGACGTGCTGGGTTGCATCCACCTTCTTCACCGACGAAACGTAGCGGTCGGATTCCAGTTTGGCCACGATGTCGCGCACGGCAGCGGTGTTCTCCGTATAAGGCAGAATGGTCGGGTTCTGAGAGCCGACGGCCTCAAGACATTTCGCCGCAGCTGCGGCCACGTCGGCGTCGGGAGCGAGCTCGGACGACTGAAAATGGAGCTTCATTCGCCGGAAGAGATTGTCCCGCTTATTGTCTTTTTGCACCAGCGCCTCGGTATCGACGTATCTCGTCGTGCGCGTGTAGCTTGCATTTTCGTTCGCCAACGCGTCGGTCAGCCGTTTGTGATGGGCGGAAAATCCGTGCTTCTCTGCGAAGTCTTGCGGAATGGCATCCACAAGTTTGTTGAAGAGATAATTGTGTTCCGCATTGCGGGCCTTGCTCGTGTAGGGAACTTGCGAAGTAATAATTTGCATACTATCTTAATTTAAAGTTAATAATAGGTATATTTCATTGTCTCGCCGAGCGAGAGGTAATGTTTCACATTTATTTCTGTCCGTCGGAACGTCCGAAAGTCTCTCCGTGTATTTTCGCGCTCTGTCGGAATGTCCGAAAGTCTCTCCGAGCGTTTTCGCGCTCTGTCGGAATGTCCGAAAGTCTTTCCAAGCGTTTTCGCGCTCTGTCGGAACGTCCGAAAGTCTCTCCGAGCATTTCCGCGCTTCGTCGGAATGTCCGAAAGTCTCTCCGAGCGTTTTCGCGCTCTGTCGGAACGTCCGAAGGTTTCTCCAAATGTTTTCGCGCTCTGTCGGAATGTCCGAAAGTCTCTCCGAGCGTTGGGGCAGACCGTCGGAAAGTACGACGACCACCCCAACCGTTCGGAAATGGTGCTCAATACACCGTTGTGTCGTTTTTCATGGCGTTTTATAACGAACTTTAGCAATTTCGGCTCTAAGTTACGGAATCGGTTTGTTTCCTGCAAATATTTTACAGAAAAAATGAAATAAAAAATAATTTCGGCTAAATAGTTTGCTTATCCGAAAGTTTTTCGTATCTTGGTCGGCCGAAATGAAACAGTAAACTAACATAATTTGTTAACCATGAAAAAAGCACTCTTTTCTCTGATTGTTCCGTGTCTCTTGCTGACAGCGTGCAGCTCATCCGCAGACCGCGAGGTGAGCGTCGTTCCGCAACCGCAGTCGCTCGACGTGCAGGACGGTACATATTCCTTTGCGACGGGCTGCGCTTTCCATACCAATCTGTCGGAGAGCGAACGGGCTGACCTTTCGGCCGTTTTCGCTTCTTCGCCTTTCTGCCTGACGGCTTCGGACGACGACGGCGCGCTGCTCCGCTTCGAGCGCGTGGATGCGCTGCCCGATGTTTCTTCCGAAGAAGGCTACCGGCTGACGGTCGATGCCGACGGCATTCGTGCCGAGGCCGTTGCGCCTGTCGGACTGTTCTACGCCTTTCAAACCTTGTTGCAGTTGGCCGAGGAAAAAGACGGTCGCTTCACGATGCCGTTCGTCCGCATAACCGACTATCCCCGTTTCGCTTATCGCGGCATGCACATGGATGTATCGCGCCATTTCCGTTCGGTGGAATTTGTAATGAAGCAGCTCGACGCGATGGCGAGATACAAGCTGAACCGCTTTCATTGGCACCTGACCGACGGCGCGGGGTGGCGTCTGGAACTCAAGTGCTACCCGCAGCTGACGGAACAGGCCGCCTACCGTCCGTACCCCGACTGGAAATCGTGGTGGAACGGCGGACGCAAATATTGCAGCAAGGATTCACCGGGAGCTTCCGGCGGATATTACTCGCAGGACGACGTGCGCCGGGTGCTCGAACATGCGCGCAGGCTGCACATCGACGTCATTCCCGAAATCGAGATGCCGGGGCACTCGGAAGAGATACTTGCCGTTTTCCCGCAACTGGCCTGTCCGAACCATTCGCAACGGAGCGGAGAGCTTTGCATCGGCAACGAAGCAACCTTCGACTTCCTGGAGCATGTGTTGGAGGAGGTGATGGAACTCTTTCCGTCGGAATACATCCATATCGGCGGCGACGAAGCCTCCACCGTCAGCTGGGAGCAGTGTCCGAAGTGTCGGGCGCGCATGCGCAGCGAAGGTTTGAAGGACGGGAAAGAGTTGCAGGGCTACCTGATAGGCCGTATCGCGAAATTCTTGGGCGAACACGGGCGCAAACTCATCGGCTGGGACGAAATCCTCGAAGGCGGTCTGCCGCAGGATGCGGTGGTCATGTCGTGGCGGGGTGAGGAAGGCGGCATCGCTGCGGCAAAGGCGGGTCACGAGGTGATTATGACGCCCGGCGCTTTCTGTTACTTGGATGCTTATCAGGATGCTCCCGTAACGCAGCCGGAAGCCATCGGAGGCTACCTGACCTTAGAAAAAGTCTATTCGTACAATCCCGTTCCCGACGGAGCTTCCGCCGAACAGCAACTATATATAAGAGGTGTACAGGCCAATGTCTGGGCGGAATACATGCCGACGGAAGAGCACGCCGAATATATGACGTATCCGCGTCTGTTGGCGCTGTCCGAAGTGGCATGGACGTCGCCTGCTCGGAAAGACTTCCCGCGCTTCCGAAAGGCGGCACTGAAGGAAGTGGCATGGCTGCAAATGTACGGGTATCACCCGTTCGACCTTTCCGAAGAGGTGGGCGAGCGGCGCGAGTCCCTCCGGCCGGTGGCGCATCGCGGACTTCATTGCGCGGTTGCCTACGCGCAGCCGTGGTCGGCAGCCTATCCCGCCGCAGGAGACTCCACACTGACCGACGGACTGCGCGGCGGGTGGTCTTATGGCGACCGACGCTGGCAGGGTTTTCTCTGCAAGGATGTGGATGTCACCGTCGACTTGGGCAAGGTGTCGGACATCCGGCAGGTCGAAGCCGACTTTATGCAGCTGCGCGGCCCCGAAATCTGGCTTCCGAAAGAAGTGGCGATTTCCTTCTCGGACGACGGAAAGACCTTCACGGAAGTGAAACGCATCGTCACCGACGTGCCCGTGACCGAAACAAAGCTCGTTTTCCAAAACTACCGGTGGGAAGGCTCTGCGAAAACACGCTATGTGCACTTCGTCGGCCTCCTGAACCGCGAAGTAATGGGCTGGCTGTTTACCGATGAAATTGTAATTAACTAAAATAAATTATCTATGACAAACAAAAGACTCTTATGGGCCGCCGCGCTGCTTCTTTCGGGCGTCGCGCCGGGCGCAGCTGCCTCCGCCATGTCGCCGGATGCTTTCAAGCCGCTTGCCGAAGCGCCCCTGACCGCGCCGAAAGACAACGTGGGACGTTACGTAAGCCAACGCCCTCCGCAGGAAGAAAGATTGTTCCGGTCGGATATCATCGAGAAGAAAATTGCCGAAGTCAAGGCGATGTTGACAAACCCGTACCTGTCGTGGATGTTCGAGAACTGTTTTCCGAACACGCTGGACACTACGGTGCACTTCCGCCTGAAGAACGGCCTTCCCGATACGTTTGTTTATACGGGCGACATCCACGCCATGTGGCTCCGCGACTCCGGGGCACAAGTCTGGCCCTACGTACAATTCGCCAATGAGGACGGGAGACTGAAGTCGATGCTCGAAGGTGTCATCCGGCGTCAGTTCTTATGTATCAACCTCGACCCGTATGCCAACGCATTCAACGACGGACCGACCGGCAGCGAGTGGGCTTCCGACTACACGTCGATGAGACCGGAACTACACGAACGCAAGTGGGAAATTGATTCCTTGTGCTATCCCCTGCGGCTGGCCTACCACTATTGGAAGATGACGGGCGACACCGGCGTTTTCGACGAGAACTGGCTGAAGGCGGTGGAAAACATCCTGCAAACCTTCAAGGAACAGCAGCGGAAGGAAGGAAAAGGCCCGTATCGCTTTCAGCGCAAGACCGAGCGGGCAACGGACACCACCGTCAACGACGGCTGGGGCAGTCCGGTCAATCCGGTGGGGCTGATTGTCTCTGTCTTCCGCCCGTCGGACGATGCCACGACGCTTCCGTTCCTCATCCCGTCCAATTTCTTTGCCGTAAGCTCCCTGCGCAAGGCCGCCGAAATCCTGTCGGAAGTCAACGGAAACGACGGACTTGCCCGCCAGTGTACCGACCTTGCTTCGGAAGTGGAGCAGGCGCTGAAAAAATATGCCACGTTCGAGCACCCGAAGTACGGTACCGTCTATGCGTTCGAGATCGACGGCTTCGGCAGCCGCCTGTTCATGGACGATGCCAATGTGCCCAGCCTCCTGGCACTTCCCTATCTGGGCGATGTCGATGTGAACGACCCGGTCTATCAGAACACCCGCCGACTGGTGTGGAGCGAAGACAATCCCTACTTCTTCAAAGGGAAAGCAGGCGAGGGTATCGGCGGTCCTCACATCGGCTATGACATGGTGTGGCCGATGAGCATCATGATGAGAGCCTTCACCAGCCGGGACGACGGAGAAATCCGCGACTGCCTCCGCATGTTAATGACAACCGATGCGGGCACCGGCTTCATGCATGAATCCTTCCACAAAGACAATGCGGAGAAGTTCACGCGAAAATGGTTTGCCTGGCAGAACACGCTCTTCGGCGAACTCATTCTTAAGCTGATCGGCGACGGTAAACTGGACTTGCTGAACAGCCTTTAACAACCCGAAAACTCAACGAATAATAATCCTGATGATATGAGACACATTTCATTTATTAAAACGATCGCGCTGCTCGGACTGCTGGTCACAATTTTGTTTTCCTGCACGCTTCGGAAAGAGAACAAGAGCGCGGAACAGAATTATCTAAGCTACGTCGACCCCTACATCGGCTCAGGAGAACACGGACATGTCTTCGTCGGCGCCTGTGTTCCCCTCGGCATGGTGCAGGCAGGTCCGCAGAATATTCACAAAGGCTGGGACTGGTGTTCGGGCTATCATTATTCGGATAGCGTGCTAATCGGCTTTAGCCATACGCATCTCAGCGGCACGGGCTGTGCCGACTTGGGTGACGTGCTTCTGATGCCCTACGTGGGAGAGCCCCGCACAGCTCGCGGAGAGCAGAATAACATTGAGGGAGCCTGCTCGACCTATTATTCGCACAAGAATGAGAAGGTTTCTCCGGGCTACTATTCTCTGTTGATGGACAACGGCGTGCGAGCCGAACTCTCAGCGACCGATCGCGTTGCCATTCATCGTTACACCTATCCCGAAGGAACGCCGCGCTTATTAATAAACCTGAAGGAGGGCAACGGAGACCGCGCGTATTCCACCGGACTGAAACGTTTGGACGAATATACAGTAGAAGGCTACCGCTTCTCCAAAGGATGGAGCCCGCAACACAAAGTTTTCTTCGTACTGAAGTCCGAACAGCCTATCGAAAGCGTAGCCGTATTCGACGACGACACACCGGCCGGTCTGGACACACTTTCGGGAAAGTCCGTAAAAGGCGTATTAACCTTCAAAGACAATCCGAAGAACGTACAGCTCAAGGTAGCTTTGTCGTCCGTAAGCTGTGCTAACGCGCTGGCAAATCTGGAGTCCGAACAGCCCGGATGGGACTTCGAGAAAGTCCGAACAGATGCCGAAAAGCGTTGGAACCAGATACTCTCGTGCATCGACGTAGAAAGCACAGACGAGCGCGGCAAAAAGATTTTCTATACGAGCCTTTACCACATGTTCATCGCTCCGACGCTCTATGCCGACGTGAACGGAGAGTTTCGCGGTCACGACGACAAGATTTATAAGGCCGACTGGACCAACTACTCCACTTTCTCGCTGTGGGATACGTACCGCACGCTTCATCCGCTGCTCACCGTCATCCGGCCGCAGTTGGTGCCCGACATGGTGAACTCCATGCTGAGCATTTACGACCAGCAAGGCAAGTTGCCCGTCTGGCCGTTGGTGGGAGGCGAAACCGATCAGATGCCGGGTTACAGCGCCATCCCCGTCATTGCCGACGCTTATCTGAAAGGCATCCGGGGCTTCGACCCCGAACGGGCCTTGAATGCGATGGTCGCTTCGGCTACGTATGAGAAGCAGCGCGGCGTGCCCTACGTGCTGGAGAAGGGCTGGATACCGTGCGACAAGCTGCCCGAAGCCACTTCCATCGCCATGGAGTATGCTGTGGGCGACTGGGGACTGGCTATGATGGCGCAGAAGATGGGCAAGCAGGACATCTACGACACTTTCCTAAAGCGCGGGCATTATTATGAGCAGTATTTCGACAAGAGCATCAACTTCATCCGTCCGAAGATGGACGACGGCAGCTGGCGTACACCCTACGACCCCTTCCAGTCCATTCACGGCTGGGGTGACTTCTGCGAGGGCAACGGCTGGCACTACACCTTCTTCGTGCCCCAGCATCCCGAAGGTCTCATCAGCCTGATGGGTGGCGACGAACGCTTTGTGAGCAAGCTGGATTCGCTCTTTGTGGCCGAAGGCGACATGGGCGAGCACGCTTCGGCCGACATCAGCGGACTGATTGGCATGTATGCGCATGGCAACGAACCCAGCCACCACGTGGCCTACCTCTATGCCTATGCCGGACAGCAATGGAAGACGGCCGAGAAAGTCAGCTACATCCAGCACAACTTCTATACCGACCGGCCCGATGGCATCATCGGTAACGAGGACTGCGGACAGATGTCCGCCTGGCACGTGCTTTCCGCTTTGGGCTTCTATCAGGTAAATCCGTCCAACGGTGTGTTCGTTTTCGGCAGTCCCCGTTTTGAGAAAGTCACAATCAATCTGCCGGAAGGCAAGACCTTCACTGTCGAGGCTCCGGCCGCAAGCAAGGACAACAAATACATCCGGTCTGTACGCTTGAACGGCGAGCCTTACACAAAGAGCTACATCAACTACGAGGATATTATGAAGGGCGGTACGCTGAGCTTCGAGATGGGCAGCGAGCCGAACAAGGCATTCGGTGCCGACGCGGCAGACCGTCCCCGCTCGTTGGGAGAATAAATGCCTCTTATCCAAACCTCTGATAAGCCGTCCTGTCCAGGGCCGATAGCCTTTTCGTCCGGGAAGGGCGGCTTTCTCATTCTTTAAAATCTGATTGTCAATTAAGTCCTTATGAAAAAGAAAAAAAACATCGCATTCATGTATGGCGGAGTAGGGGTCCTGTTGTTCTTGTCCGCCTGTTCCGATGTGCGTACAACTTCGGAAGATTCGTTCCTTCGTTCCGACTATTATACCAGGGGCATCGGCGTCTATCCGGGCAGTCCGCAGGAAGACTTCTCGCCTGAGCTTCTGCCCGATGGCGAACAGTATCGCAACCTGGCCCTTCTGCGTGCCACGTACCAGTCGTCGGCCTATGATTACAACCTGACCTCGCAACTGCTGACCGACGGCATCGTGACCGACTTGGTTCCCAAGTATTTCGACCTTCGGACGGCCGAAGGCTGTGTGCCCAAGCGAGAGCGGGAATGGATGATAGACGGAGGCCCCTATTCGCGCAACACCGTGCGCGGCGAGGAGGCCTTTTTCGTGTTCGGCATGCACAATTACAGCAAGACCATCACCCGTGCGGTGGTGACCGGCACCCTGATTTACGACGATAAGGCGGCTCAGGACGGCTACGAAATGACGTGGGAGGCCTCGAACGACGGCGGTATCTGGACGGTGCTGGCCGTGAAAGAGGGCGCAGGCCTGCCCGGTGAGGCCCGTTCCGGCCGGGTGGAGGTGAACGACCCCAACAAGCAGAACGGCGGTACCGTGTCCATGCCGATGCGCCGGTTGGAGGAAACCTTCGAGTTTACGGACGCGGCGGCATATACTTCCTACCGCATCCGCCTGCGGATGAAGGGCGCTTACGAGTGGACTTTCCACGAAGTGGAGTTCTCCAATGCCGACGGAGCGGTAGACCTGAAGCCGTCGCAGTTCTTCACCAGTGCCTGGATGAGCGCTACGGCGGGCAAGGAGTGGGTCAGCGTAGACTTGGGCTCGCGTTCGGAGTTCGACAAGGTTATTCTCCATTGGGTGAACAAGGCTGTCGAGGGACGCATCCAGATTTCGGATGATGCGCAGACGTGGAAGGACGCGGCCCCGCTGCCCGGCGGTGACGAACTGACGGACGAGATAGCCGTCAAAGGCAGGGCCCGCTACGTGCGTGTCTGCATGGAGCAGTCGGCCAACGGCGACCGTTACATCCTGAGCGAAGTGGAGGTGATGGGTCGTGGCGGACTGCGGCCCCATGCGGCAGCCATGCCCCAGGCAACCGGCGGGAAGCTGACGCTATCGGGAGGCGGCTGGCTGTTGCAGCGCGCTTCGCAGGTGCAGGCCGAAGGCACGGAAATCGCCTCGCCCGCCTATAAGCCCGAAGGATGGGTGACGGCTACGGTACCGGGTACGGTGCTGACTTCGTACAAGAACGTGGGAGCCCTGGCCGACCCCAACTACGCCGACAACCAGCTGATGATCTCCGAGTCGTTCTTCAACTCCGACTTCTGGTACCGCAACGAGTTCCGGGTGCCGCCGTCGTTCAAGCGCGACCGTGTGTTCCTGAACTTCGACGGCATCAACTGGAAGGCCAATGTCTACCTGAACGGACGGCAGGCGGGCCGGATAGAGGGCGCCTTCATCCGAGGCAAGTTCGACGTGACGGATTACGTGAAGGAAGGCACGAACATACTCGCCGTAGAAATCATCAAGAACGCCCACATCGGCGCCATCAAGGAGAAGAACAAGCAGAGCACGGACTTCAACGGGGGCATCCTCGGTGCGGACAATCCTACGTTCCACGCCACCATCGGATGGGACTGGATACCCACCGTGCGCGGGCGAAACATCGGCATCTGGAACGACGTTTTCCTGACGACAACCGGCAAGGTCACCGTGCAAGACCCCTACGTGCAGACCCGGCTGGCCTTGCCCGACACCACGCAGGCCCGGCTGACGGCAGAAGTGGTGGTGAAGAACCACGACGGCAGGGAGGTGAGCGGAATTTTGTCGGGCAGGATAGGCGACATCCGTATCGAGCAGCCCGTGCAGCTGGCGGCGGGCGAGGAACGCACGGTGGTGTTCGATGCCGACCGCTTCCCCGGACTGCAATGGAAGAACCCCCGCCTGTGGTGGCCCAACGGCTACGGCACCCCTTACCTGTATGACGCAAACTTCACCTTCAAGGTGGGCGACGAGGTGTCCGACTCCCGCGACTTCAAGGTGGGCATCCGCCAGATGACGTTCAGCGAGGACGGCGGCGTGCTGAATCTCTACGTCAACGGGCGCCGTTTCATCGGGCGCGGCGGAAACTGGGGCTTCAGCGAGTCGAACCTGAACTACCGCGGCCGCGAATACGAGACGGCTGTGGCCTATCACGCCGACATGCACTTCACCATGCTGCGCAACTGGGTGGGCATGACCGGCGACGAAGAACTCTATGATGCCTGCGACAAATACGGCATCCTCATCTGGCAGGACTTCTGGCTGGCCAACCCTGCCGACGGTCCCGACCCCGATTGCCCCGACCTGTTCATCGCCAATGCCGAAGACTACGTGAAGCGCATCCGCAGCCATGCCTCCGTCGGCCTGTATTGCGGCCGCAACGAGGGCTTCCCGCCCGAAGTCATCGACAAGGCCCTGCGCCGCATCGTGAAAGAGGAGCATCCGGGCATACACTACATCTCCAGTTCGGCCGACGGCGTGGTGAGCGGGCACGGCCCCTACCGCATGCTGCCCGCCCGCGACTACTTCACGCTGGAAACCGGCAACGACAAGTTCCACAGCGAGCGCGGCATGCCCAACGTGCTGACCTACGAGAGCTTCCTCCGCACCTATTCGCCCGAAGGCATCTGGCCGCAGTCCGACCAGTGGGGGATGCACGACTACACCTTAGAGGGAGCGCAGGGCGCCGCGTCGTTCAACGAGATTATCGCCGCCGGCTACGGGCAGCCCGAAAGCGCGAAGGAATTTGCCGACCTGGCCCAGTGGGTGAACTACGACGGCCACCGCAGCCTCTTCGAGTCGCGCAGCAAGAACCGCATGGGCCTGCTGATGTGGATGAGCCACCCCTGCTGGCCCTCGATGGTGTGGCAGACCTACGACTACTTTTTCGAGCCGACGGCGGCCTACTTCGCCATCAAGAAGGCTTCCGAGCCGCTGCACATCCAGTGGAACCCGGCCGACGGCGATGTGGAGGTGGTGAACTACCATGCCGGCCGGCATCCCGCGTTGAAAGCCCGCGCCCAAGTGATGGGCATGGATGCCGTCACCGTCTGGGAAAAGGAAGTCACGGTGGACAGCCGCGAAGACACGACCGAGAAGTGCATCAAGCCGGAATTTCCCGAAGGGCTGAGCCGCGTCCACTTCATCAGGCTGACGCTGGAGGAAAACGGCAGGATCGTCTCCGAGAACTTCTACCACCGCAGCCTGGCGGAGGACAACGACTACCGCGAACTCAGGCAGCTCCCGAAGATTTCCCTGCGCACGCAGACCCGCTACGCGAAGGGCGACGACGGCGAGTGGAAAGCCGAAGTGACGGTCGGGAACCGCTCCGAGACTCCGGCCTTGATGGTCCGCCTGAACATCGTCGGCGACAAGGACGGCATGCAGTTCCTCCCCATCTTCTACTCCGACAACTACTTTGCGCTGCTGCCGGGCGAGACGAAGCAGGTGAGCGTGCACTGGAAGGACGCGGACACGCGCGGAAATGCGCCTTTGCTCCGCGTGTCGGGCTATAATGTGAAGTAAACGGGCAGCCTGCCGGCAAAATTCTTTCCGGCAGGGCTGCAAATCCTTATTTTTGCGGTATCGTTTACAATTAACATTCGGATTATGAAAAGAAAAACGGATGTGGATGGCAGCCCTTGCGGCGGCTGCCTCCTTACAGGCGCAAACATTTGAGAAATCCGCCTGCGGTTCTGACCGCCGGTGCCTGCCGCCGCCCCGTCCGCCCCGCACGGACACAACAAAGGGTGCCCCTTTTCGGAATCGGGGGCACCCTTTCTGTTTGCGGCCGGTCGTCCGCTCGCGGTTTAGAGGGGACTCTCGCCGTCGTCGCCTCCGCCGTCGCCGCCGGTGCCGGACGTACCGCCGCCGGTGTCGGAGTCGGGAAGGTCGGTCATGGAGCCGCCGGAGGTCGACGAGCCCATCTCCTGTTCGGCCTTGAAGATGATGCCGTTCACCTTCTGGATGAAGGCGGTCACTTCGTCCGAGGGCTGGAGCACGGCAAGCGCGTTCACCGTCAGCACAATCTGCTGGTAGATGGCGTCAATTTGCGTGCGCAGCTCGCGGCTGTCGATGCTTTGCAGGGCGGCCAGCGTGGCGGCTTCCTCCTGGTTGCGCTCGTAGGCCTTCTCGAAGTCGTCGTTGGCCTGCTTCAGCGCGGTCACTTCGTCTTTCAGGCCGAGGGCGGCGGCGTAGGTGGCGCCTTCGCCGGCGCTCAGCACGGCAACCATGCCGTTGATTTCGGCCGTCTCCTTCTGGTAGGCGTGCCCGCCGATGCCCTTGTAGGGCGCGAGCAGCTGGCGGAGCTTGTTGGCGGCGTCGGCCTTTTCGGCGATGATGGAAGTGGTGTGGGCTACCGTCACGTTCATGATGACGCCCACGCCCCGGTCGCGCCGGCTGTCGGCCGCACTGACGTCGACGGTGCTCGCCATTGCGGTCTTGCGGTTGACGATGTTGCCTTCGAGTTCGATTTTCTTCGTGTACTCGTCGACGTAGCTCTCCACGTGGAGGGCGGCTGCGGTGGCGTTGCCGATGGCCTTGTTCACGTCGAGGTGGAACTTGTTGTGGGCGCCTGTTGTCAAATGCGTCAGGGCGAACCCTGTAATTTGTGATACTGCCATAATCTTTACTTCAATTTTAAAGGTTATTATTTGGGTTAACTGTATTTTCCTTTCGTCTGCGGCGGTGGCGATGCCGGCTATCGCGATTTTCCACCCTGCAACGGCGGTTGTCGGGCCGGACATCCCGATTTTTGCCCCGTCGACGACGGTTTTCAGCCCGAACATCCCGATTTTCTGCCCCGCAACCGCGGTTTTCAGCCCGACCATCCCGATTTTCTGCCCCGCAACCGCGGTTTTCGGCCGACTTTCGCGATTTTCTGCCCCGCAACGGCGGTGTTTGGCCCGAACATCCCGATTTTCTGCTCCGCAACCGAGGTTTTCAGCCCGACCATCCCGATTTTCTGCTCCGCAACCGCGGTTTTCGGCCGACTTTCGCGATTTTCTGCCCCGCAACGGCGGTTTTTGGCCCGAACATCCCGATTTTCGGCTCCGCAACCGAGGTTTTCAGCCCGACCATCGCGATTTCTGCCGTAAAGATAATGAAATAGTCGGTAAAATCCGCCTTTGCGGCGCGAAAATCCGTCGGGCGGAGCGGCCTTTTCCGTCGCGCGGTGCGCTATATCCGCTTCTCCGCCCAGTTGCCCCGCCGCAGGTAGCGGTCGCAGAAGAACAGGATGAAGGCGGCATAGACCAGCTCCGACGTCCAGCACAGGGCCACGTCGACGCGCAGGAAGAGGATGATGAGCGTAATGTAGGCCACGTAGACGACCAGCGTCGCCAGCTCCAGCGCGAGCGCCGTGCGCGTGTTTCCCGTGCCCGAAACGGCCTGGAAGCAGACATTGGCGGGCACCAGCAGCAGGTAGGTGGAGCACATGACCCACAGCGAGGGCACGGCTGCCTGTTGCAGGTCGGCCATGTCGGTATAGATGCCCAGCACGACGCGGGGGAAGAGGCAGAAGAGCAGGGCCGGCGGGAGGACGAAGGTATAGGCCAGGCGGATGTGCTGGCGGACGGTGGGGCGCACGCTGCCGGCGCGGCCCGCCCCGATGAGGTTGCTCACCAGCGAGCCGCAGGTCGAGGCGAAGGCCATCATCACCATGAACAGGATGCCGCTGACGCTGCGGATGACGTTGGTCACCGCCAGCGGGCGTTCGCCCAGGTGTTCGATGTAGAGAAAGAACAGGAACCACGTGCCGAGCGACAGGAAATTCTGCAACATCATCCAGAACGACACGTCCAGCATCCGGCGCAGCACGTCCGTCCGCAGCGGCGGGATGCGGTCGAGCCCGTACTTGCGGCAGTCGATGCGGCGGCGCGTGTAGGCGGCGAAGAACACGAGCGACACCAGCTCGGCCAGCGACGAGCCGATGGCCGCTCCGGCAATGCCCATCGCCGGCAGCCCCGGCATTCCGAAAATCAGGACATAATTGAACACCACGTTGCTCAGCACCATGACGACGGAGTTCAGCGTCAGCGTCCGCGTCTGTGTGGTGCCGAGGAAAAACGCGCGGAAGATGGCCGCACTGAAGGAGAAGAAGGCGCCGAAGACGCGCCAGTGCAGGTAGGCCGAGGCGGCCTCGTAAATCTGCGGCGAAGCGATGATGCGCTTCAGCAGCAGGGGCGAAAAACAGTGGGAGAGGAGGAAGAGCACGGCGGCCAGTGCGGTCTGGAAATAGATGCCCTGATAGAACAGGGGGCCGATTTCGCGGTAGCGCCCCTCGCCGTTGCGCCGCCCCACGAGTATCTGCGTCCCGATGCTGAACCCGAAGGCCACCATGAAGATGACCATGTAGAACACCCCGGCGATGGCCGAGGCGCCCAGCTCGACCTCGCCGACGCGGCCCAGAAAAGCCGTGTCGGTCATGCCGATCAGCTGCTCCATGAGCAGGCTGACGAGGACGGGGCAGGCGATGCGCCGGATTTGCCCGTCGGTGTAGCGGGCAGGCAGTTCGGGGGCCGTCATCTGCGGTTCTGCCGCTGCTTCATCAGCTCCTGCTGCTTCTGCATGGCCTCCAGTCGGGCGGCGAAGCCGGATGTCTTCATCTTCTTGGGGTCTTTCTTGTTAGCCTCCAGTCGGGCGAGGAGTTTCGCCTCGTCGGTCGTCCGGCGCAGCACGAGGGTCGTCACTACGCTGACGAGCGTGGAGATGAAGTAGTAGTAGTTCAGGCCCGACGGATAGTCGTTCAGGATGAACAGGAACATGACGGGCATCAGGTAGGACATCCACTTCATGGCGGCCATCTGGGGGTTGGCGCCCGTGTCCTGCTGCTGCATCATGTACTTCGTGTTCAGGATGTTCGTCGCCGTCATCAGCACGCAGAACAGGCTGAGGTGGTCGCCCAGGAACGGGATGCGGAAGGGGAAGTTGACGAAGGCGTCGTAGGTCGACAGGTCGTCCGCCCAGAGGAAGCCCTGCTGGCGCAGTTCGATGGCGCTTGGGATGAACATGAAGAGGGCGATGAGCACCGGCATCTGGATGAGCATCGGCAGGCATCCGCCCATCGGGCTGACGCCGTACTGGCTGTAGAGGGTCATGATTTCCTGCTGCTTCTTCATGGCGTCTTCCTGCTTGGGGTACTTTTGGTTGATGACGTCGATTTTCGGCTTCAGCACGCGCATCCTGGCGGAGGAGAGATACGTCTTCCACGTGGCGGGGAAGACGACGGCCTTCACGATGAGCGTCAGGAAGAGCAGCACCATGCCCATGCTGAGCCCCCAGCCGGACAGCCAGTCGAAGATGTTGATGATGAACCACCTGTTCACCCAGCGGAACAGGGGCCAGCCCAGGTAGACCAGCTTGTTCAGCTCCCATTCCGTGTCGCGGCCCTTGTCGAGGGCGGTCAGCGTCTTGTAGTGGTTGGGGCCGAAGTAGAAGTGCAGCTGCGTGGCGTCGTTTCCGGCGGGGTCGAAGCGGGTGTTCATCTCGGCGGAGTAGTCCTTGATGTAGCCGCTGCCCTGCGGTTCCGTCCGCGAGGCGAGTTTGGCCTGCGCGAAGTCGTCTTCGGCGATGAATACCGACGAGAAGAACTGGTTCTTGAAGGCAATCCAGCTGAGCGTGCCGGCGGGTTCCTTCTCGCTGCTCTTGGCGGCGGAAAGGTTGTCCGTCCCCTCGCCGCTGACCTTGTACGTCAGTTCGGCGAGGCGGTTTTCAAACGTGTATCCCTTTTCAATCTGACGGGCGCGCTGCGACCACTCGATGTCCACGTGGCTGTTTCCGGCGGCCAGCTTCCCGTCCATGCCCGTCGCCCGTATGCTGAAGTCGACGAGGTAGGAACCCCGGTGCAGGCTGTAGCAGAAGTCGATGTAGCTGTCGTCGTCGGCCGCCAGACGCATGGTGAGGGTGGAGTCCGTTCGGTCGGCCGCCTCGAAATAGTAGTTGCGCGTCTGCATGGTCTCCCTTTTGTTGTAGAACAGGAAGTTGAGGTCGACATCGTCGCTGCCGAACAGGGTGAGCGGTGTCTTCTTGTCCTGCTCCATGTAGCCTTTCAGGGTCACGGAGCACGGCGTGCCGCCTTTGGTACGGACGGCCAGCGCCATCAGGTCGTTCTGGATGGTAATCGTTTCGTCCTGCCCCTTGAATGCGCGGAAGAACAGGGCGGTAGAGTCGTCGACGGCCTCTTCCTTCTCGTTGGCGAGGGCCGCTTCCGCTTTGGCTTTCAGGTCGGCTTCGCGCTGCTGGACGAGCGCGATGGAGTCGTAGTAGTGTTGCCGGGCCTCCAGCTGCTCCTTGCTGGGTCGGCTCAGGAAACTGAAGCCGATCAGCAGAATGGCAATCAGCGCAAATCCGGTAATGGTATTTTTGTCCATGTGGGTCTTGAATTAAGGGTGAAATCAGTTGTCGGTGAGTGAATTGTTTGCCGTTTTCTTCCGGCCGCCCCCGCCGTATTCGATGGCCGCCTTCACGAACGAGACGAACAGCGGATGCGGATGGAGCACGGTGCTGCTGTATTCCGGGTGGAACTGCGTCCCCACGTACCAGCGTAGGGTGGGTATCTCCACGATTTCCACCAGGTCCGATTCGGGGTTGATGCCGGTGCATTTCATTCCGGCTGCCTCGTACTCGGCCTTGTACTGGTTGTTGAACTCGTAGCGGTGGCGGTGGCGCTCCTGGATGTGTGTGGTGCCGTATGCCTCGTAGGCCTTGCTATCCTTCTGCAAGATGCAGTCGTAGGCGCCGAGCCGCATCGTGCCGCCCATGTTGGTGACGGACTTCTGCTCTTCCATGATGTCGATGACGTTGTACGGCGTCTTCTCGTTCATCTCGCGCGAATTGGCGTCGGCATACCCCAATACGTTGCGGGCGAACTCGATGGCGATGCACTGCATGCCGAGGCAGATGCCGAAGGTCGGGATGTCGTGCGTGCGTGCATACTTGATGGCCACGAACTTGCCGTTGATGCCGCGCTCGCCGAAGCCGGGGCCGATGAGTACGCCCGACATGCCTTTCAGACTTTCGGCGACGTTCCCGTCCGTCAGCCTTTCACTGTTCACGAAGTCTACGGAAACTTTGCGGTCGTTGTAGGTTCCCGCCTGCGACAGGGCCTCGCGGATGGACTTGTAGGCATCCTGCAAGTCGTATTTCCCTACCAGCGCGATGTGGATGGGGTCGGTTTTCTCCGCCTTGTGGCGACGCTCCAGGAAGCTGCGCCAGGGGCCGAGGCCCGGCGTGTCGCCCACGGGAAGCCCCATTTTCTTCAGGATGGTTTCGTCCAGCTTCTGGGCCTGCATGAGGATAGGCACTTCGTAAATGGTCGGCGCGTCGATGCTCTGCACCACCGCGTCTTCGTCCACGTTGCAGAACAGGGCGACTTTCTTGCGGAGATTGAGGCTGAGTTCATGTTCGGTACGCAGCACCAGAATATCCGGTTGGATGCCGGCGCTTTGCAGCTCTTTCACCGAGTGCTGGGTGGGTTTTGTTTTCAGTTCGCCGGCGGCGGCCAGATAGGGGACGTAGGTCAGGTGTACGCACAGGGCGTCTTTGCCCAATTCCCATTTCAGCTGTCGGATGCTTTCCAGATAAGGCAACGACTCGATGTCGCCGACGGTCCCGCCGATTTCGGTGATGACAAAATCGAATTTGTACTTGTTGCCAAGCAGCTTCACGTTCCGTTTGATTTCGTCCGTGATGTGAGGAATGATCTGTATCGTTTTCCCCAGGTAATCTCCGCGGCGCTCTTTGTCGATGACGCTTTTGTAGATGCGTCCCGTCGTGATATTGTTGGCTTTGGTCGTCTGGATGCCCAGGAAGCGCTCGTAATGCCCCAGGTCGAGGTCGGCTTCGTGTCCGTCTACGGTTACGTAACATTCACCGTGTTCGTATGGATTGAGCGTACCCGGATCGATATTGATATACGGGTCAAATTTTTGGATGGTTACATTGTACCCTCTTGCCTGCAGCAGTTTCCCGATGGAAGACGAAATGATTCCTTTGCCTAAGGAAGAGGCAACACCACCGGTGACGAAAATATACTTTGTTTCTCCCACAATTATAATAGAGTTTAATATGTTAGCTTGCTTATCCGCAGAAGGTCTTCCGGCCTTGATTACATTTTAAGCCGCAAAATTATAAAAAAAGAAGAGAAAGTAAATATTTTAAGCTAAATTTGTAGCCGTATTCATGGATTTTAGGGCTTAATGGTTTATATGAGTTTTATGAAGAATAAATATTATGTATGCGTCTGGGCGATGTTGTCGGTGATGTCCGTGTCGCTTTCGGCGCAAGTCACTATGGTAGAAGATGAATGGGCCGCCTCTTCGCGGGCAGGAAGTCTGTTCGGTCAAGACAATCTCTTGAAGCAGGACACACTGATTTCGCTGGTGCCTGTCGTCCGGTCGGACTCCTTGCGGGCCGACACCTTGCAGTCTGCTGTTTCCATGCCGGCCGATTCGCTGAGGGTAGACTCTTTGTTGTCGGCAGTCGTACAGGCCGACACCCTGCGGCAGGATACGGTAAGTCAGGAGTCGGAGTCTCTGGAAGGGGCGAAGAAGGAGCCGGAAAAGAAGGTCAGGAAGAAACGGCCGCAATTATCGGAATTTCTTTCCCGCTATTGCGTTCTCAAGCTGAAACCCGCAGAAGGTACTTCGGAGATGAAACTGGACACCGTGTCGTTCTTGTATGAAAAGAATTTGGGCGTCTTGTATTATCTGAACGATCCGGCTACTCCTGAACGCTATATTGCCCGCGACCCCAAATACTTCCGCCTGTTCTTGCCCTTTACCTTCTATTATGCACCGATGGCGGAGATTTCCCAGTTGAAGTGGAAGCCTTCGTTATGGAGCGACTCGGTGACCGTCTCCACTCCTGAGCCGCTTTCGTTCGACCCGCTACCTTTTAGGGCCATAGAGCAAACCAACGAGGTGGTGAACCGTACCCTGCTTGCCGTCTATCCCTACTGCTCGAAGCAGGTGGTACTGACGGAGGACGAAGTGATGTTGAAGCCCAGTTACAATGACGACATCCAGAAAGAAGATTCTTCCAAGCCGTCGGTTACGAAGCTGATAAAGAAGAGCCACATCGACATCAACGAAGAGGCGGGAGTCATCATCCACAAACCTAACTGGTGGATAACATCGGGGAACGGCTCGTTGCAGTTCTCTCAAAACAGCATCTCGAACAACTGGTACAAGGGAGGTGAAAGCTCAATCTCTGTGCTGTTCAACCTTCTGCTGAGGGCCAATTACAATGACCATGAGCGCGTAGAGTGGGAAAATCTGCTGGAAGTCAAGACCAATGTGAACTCGGCCCCTTCGGATACCTATCACGACTTTTTGATAACCAGCGACCAGCTTCGCTTGTATAGCAAAATGGGTATTAAGGCCTTTACCAGGTGGTATTATACCATATCCACCGAATTAAAGACTCAGCTCTTCAATTCTTATGGGAGCAACAGCATGAACTTGAAAGCAGCTTTCCTGGCTCCGTTCGATTGGTCGACCGGTATTGGTATGGACTACAAGTTGGAGAAGTCAAAGTATAGATTGTCCGTGTTCTTGGCACCTCTGACCCATACGATGCGTTACGTTGGCAATGAGAAAGTAAGCGAAACCAGTTACGGCTTGGAGGAAGGGGCTACAGTGAAGCATGATTTCGGTTCGCAGATTCAGACGAATTTTTCTTGGACTATTATTCCTTCCATCAGACTGGCTACACGCTTGGACTACCTGACAACCTACAAATGGGTTCGCTCCGAATGGGAGACAAACATCGACTTTATCCTGACTCGTTTCTTGTCGGCAAAGCTGTATGTGCTGGCCCGTTTCGATGACAGTACGAAACCCAGGGTAGGTGACAATTATTTGCAGGCTACCGAAACGCTTGGTTTTGGTCTCAACTACTCTTGGTAAGCAGAAAGCATTCAATGGGGGAAGCAATGTTTTGTGATGAAGAAGACGATGTTTTTCGTCTGGCAAAGCATTGCTTTTTCGGCTGTGGTTCTCGTTATCCTCTTGAAAGAGCGATTTCCTTTATCATTATACCGGGTCTTTCCTGAGCTCCGTAAAATTCCTCTTCAGTATTCTACGCTGACGTTTGCAAACGTCGTGTTCGCCAATTCATTTTTTCGGTGGGTTTTCATCTGAGGTGAATTATAGACTATTATTTGTGGAAAATTGAACAAATGTAAATGAATGTTTATATCTATTTTTGCGGCGAAGTTTTACATTGGGTAGATTATGATGAAAGGCAAAGGATGGTTTATCCGGCTTTTTGAAAGGATTTTTATTGATTTGAGGAGATAATTTGGGGAATGAAACATGTTATTGTAAAAAGAGCAGATACGAAACACCGGATGGATGATTTTGTTCGGTTGACAGATATGTTGTATGCTGATTCTCCCTATTATGTCCCGGATTTGGAGATAGATACGCGGGATGCTTTCGACCCGGCAAAAAATATGGGGTTGGAGTATTCTGTCATTCAACCGTTTGTGGCTTACGATGAATCGGATAAACCGGTAGGGCGTATTGCCGGAATCATTAACTCCCGTGCCAACCAAAAGTGGAAAACGAAGAATGTCAGATTTGGTTTCATCGAGTTTATTGACGACATGGATGTATCCAGGGCTTTATTGGATACGGTCGAACAGTGGGGACGCGAGCAGGGAATGACACATATACAAGGGCCGATGAGCATTTTGGATTTTGAAAAAGAAGGGATGCTTATAGAGGATTTTGACCAAATGGGCTCTATGATAACAATCTACAATCCGCCTTATTATCCCAAACATTTGGAAGCATTAGGCTACCGGAAGGCGGTGGATTGGGTACAGATACGCATTGATGTGCCTCCTGCTGTTCCCGAAAAATATGAACGTGTCGCCCGTTTGTCGAAGGAAATGTTTGGCTTGAAAGTCAAAAAACTTACGGATAAGGATATTTTCAAGCATGGATATGGGAAAAAAGTATTCGATCTGCTGAATCTTGCCTACTCACCTCTGTTTGGATATACGGAATTGACAGACAAACAGATAGATTCTTTTTTGAAACACTATATACCTTTGATGGATAAGCGTATGCTGCCTGTGATAGAAAACGAGGAAGGGCAGGTGGTAGGTATAGCGATTACAATGGGAAGTTTGTCTAATGCTTTACGGAAATCGCATGGCAGATTGTTCCCTACAGGGTGGTATCATTTGGTACGGGCTCTCAAATGGAAACATGAGGATAAGGCAGAACTTCTGCTTGTGGCCGTGCATCCCGATTATCAGGGGTTGGGAGTGAATGCCTTATTCTTTGCCGACTTAATCCCTGTATATAACAAACTTGGGTATCGTTGGGCGGAGACCGGCCCTCAGTTGGAAAGTAATGTACGTGAACTCTCTCAATGGAAGCCGCTGAATCCTTCAATAGTCAAACGCAGACGATGCTACAAGAAAGATTTATGAAACATGAATAGCTTGGAATAAGAATTATGATATGGAAAAGAGAGTAGTTATTACAGGGATGGGCATTTGGTCCTGTATCGGTACGACATTGGATGAAGTGCGTGATTCTCTATATAATGGCAAGAGTGGCATCGTTTTCAATGCCGAACGCAAGTCTTTGGGATTTCGTTCAGCCTTGTGTACCGATGTCCCCAAACCCGATTTGAAACCATTCATTCCTCGCAACCAGCGTCAGTTTATGCCCGAAGAGGCCCAGTATGCTTATATGGCCACGAGACAAGCGTTAGAGAATGCAAAGCTGGATGCCGACTACATGGAGCATCATGAGGTAGGCCTGATATATGGCAACGACTCTGTTGCTGAAGCCACGATGCATGCCCTCGACAAGTTTCGGGAGTTTCATGATACGGCAGCCTGCGGCAGTGGTGCCATCTTTCAGTCGATGAATTCTACGGTGACGATGAATCTTGCCTGCTTGTTCCGCCTGAAGGGTATCAATCTGACGGCTTCTGCGGCGTGTGCATCAGGATCCCAGTCGGTAGGATTGGCTGCGTTACTCATTCGGAATGGTTTGCAGGAATGTGTCGTATGTGGTGGTGCACAGGAAAATAATCTGTACAGTGTGGCGGCCTTCGATGGAATACAATCGTTTTCTGTCCGTGAGGACAATCCTACCTGCGCCAGCCGCCCTTTCGATCGCGATCGTGATGGACTGGTGCCCGGTGGTGGTGCGGCGACCCTCGTTTTGGAGAGTTACGAACATGCCATGCGACGAGGTGCTCCGATATGGGGCGAAATTGTTGGCTGGGGCTTTTCCGGTAATGGCGATCACATTTCGACACCCAACATTGAAGGGCCGGTGCGCTCTTTGGAAGCTTGTTTGCGTAATGGGGGTGTGACGCCGAGAGAGATAGGTTACATCAATGCACACGCTACATCGACTCGTATTGGCGATGCCCGCGAGGCGCAGGCTATTGCCCGCGTATTCGGTGATTGGCAGGTACCTGTCACATCGAACAAAGGACAGACAGGACATGAGATGTGGATGGCTGGCGCAAGCGAACTGATTTATTCGATGCTGATGATGAAAAATG
Source organism: uncultured Bacteroides sp. (assembly GCF_947632445.1). Lineage (GTDB taxonomy): Bacteria > Bacteroidota > Bacteroidia > Bacteroidales > Bacteroidaceae > Bacteroides. Next base: position 55,738 of record NZ_CANRPM010000004.1, read on the forward strand.
ATTTTATTGCCGGAAATCTCAATTTTGAAAATCCTGATGAAGATACAGCTTGTATCCATGTTTTACCCGAACGGAAGGAAGTTCATTTTGACATGTTCCTTTCCAATTCTTTTGGCTTTGGAGGAACTAATTCGACACTTATTGTGAAAAGTATATAATGTAATTTTTTTAATATTGAATGACATGACACGTGAAGAGATTGTAAAGCAAATAAACATTCTGTTGGCAGAAGAATTTGAAGTAAAGGCTGAAACATTGTTGCCGGATGCGAATGTGAAAGAAACCCTGAATCTGGATAGTTTGAGTTTGGTAGACCTTGTAGCCCTGATGCAGCAGATGTATAAAGTGAAAATTCCCGTAACGGAGTTACGCAATATACAGACTTTCAATAATCTGTATGACTACATCGAGTCACATCTTCCGAACGAATGAGCAGGCGGTGTATAGAGGAACTTATTCCGCAACGCAGCCCCATTTTAATGGTAGATGAGTTGCTGGAAGCAGATAGCGAGAAGGCTACGACTTGTTTCACCATCCGCCCTGACAATCTGTTTATCGGTGTAGACGGATTGTTGGAAGAGACAGGTTTAATAGAACATATGGCCCAGTCAGCATCTGCACTGGCCGGTTATATGGCTGTTTTGGCTGGAGCAGAAAGACCTCCTATTGGCTACATCGGTGAGATTAAGCACTTCCATTGTTACCGTTGTCCACATATAGGGGACAAGTTATACACAACAGTCAGATTGGGTACGGAAGTGAATGGGGTAACACTGGTAACGGGAGAAAGCCATATAGACGGTGAAGTGGTGGCAGATACGCAGATGAAAATATTTGTCCAGCCAGACAGATGAATAATATTTTTGAGTAGAGGATAAGGGATATGAAACTTGAAGGGTATTATTACAATTTAATTGACAGAAGTACAGATGCGAATGGCAGTACTTTCCGAATAGCCTTATTGCAAGAATGTGATATATATACCGGTCATTTCCCTGGTCATCCTGTTTGCCCTGGCGTATGCAATATACAGATTGTGAAAGAATGTGCCGAACGGTTAGTCGGAAAGCCACTGCGTATCGGATATATCCGTCAATGTAGGCTGATTACATTAGCTACCCCGGTTATTTGCCCTGAGTTAGTTGTAAGGATTAAGCTGGAGTCTGTGGAAGCAGGCTACAGTATTGTTGCCACGATAGCCGACGCAGAGCATATTTATATGGAATATAAAGGAAATATGATTGTATGATAAGACTTTGCATCCATATTTATCGGTATTTTCGTCTTCATCGTGTGACCTTTTGGAGCATGATGGTGGGGGTGTTTCTTTTTTGTGGCTATTTTGCCTCACAAATCCATTTGGAGGAGGATTTAAATAAACTTTTTCCTGTATCGAGAAATGAAGATGGAAGTATCAAATTGGCTTTTGCCAACCTGCGTATTAAGGATAAGACGTTTTTACTCTTTGAGGGAATGGAGGGAGTTTCTGCAGAACGTATTGCTGAGGTATGCGATACTTTTGTTGATTCGTTGCAGGCAAGGAATGCAGCATCTGATTATGATGAAGATGGGCGATTGATTGACGACGTATTCTATTGTCTTTCTGACGATTTGTTACCCAATGTTGTCGATTACTTTACTGGTCATTTCCCGGCCTATATTGATACGGCTCTTTACATACATATAGATTCGATGCTGACTGTTGAGCACATGAAATGCCAGATGCTTCAGAACCGTCAGGATCTGACAGGCAATTTTGGACAGATGTTTCCTGAGTTGATACAGATGGATCCGTTAGGCCTGCGTAACTTGCTGGCAGGTCAGATGAAGCATATATCCAAGGATGAGACAGGCAGTTATCATATTGTTGACGGGCACTTTTTTGTTCCTGATACCACCGTGTGTGTAGCTTTTTTGACTCCACACTATTCAGCAACCAATACAGGACAGGGTTCTGTCTTGTTTGATGTGCTGAACGAATTGGTTGAAGATTTTTCCATTACCTTTCCCGATGTACGTGTCAGCTATCATGGAACGCCGGCAAGCGGTTACTATAATGCAGTTCAAATCAAGCGCGATCTGATAGTTACGGTTGGAGGTTCGTTGCTGCTTGTGTTGGTATTTTTGTCTGTCTGTTATCGCAATCACGATACCATTCCTTTGCTATTGCTTCCCGTTTTGTTCGGTGCTTTATTCGGATTGACCGCAATGTATTTTTTGAAGGGACAGTTTTCACTTTTGGCTTTAGGCATCGGAGCGGTAGTGCTTGGAGTAGCAATGAGCTATGTGCTACATGTCTTGACCCATTATAAATATGTTGATAATCCAGAACAGATGCTTCGTGATCAGGTAAAGCCTGTATGTCTGGGATGTCTTACTACAATCGGTTCGTTTATGGGGCTTATTTTTATTGACACGGCGTTATTACAAGACTTCGGTCTGTTTGCCGCCTTTGCCATTGTTGGAACTACTGTTTTCAGTCTTGTTTTTTTGCCTCAGTTACTTCGCCCGGGTACTAAACAGATGAACCGTCGGATATTTGCTGTTATTGATAGAATCAATGCTTATCCATTTCATAGAAAGAATTTATTGTTGGTTGGGATTGGTATGGTTACTATCGTTTGTTTAATCAGTTATTTGGTTTGCGGTACACAGTTTGATGCTGATATGCACAATTTGGGATACAAAGCTGAATTGACTACACATTCGGAGAATTTACTTCGTAATAAGACATATGCAACTGACAAGCAAAAGTATTTTGCGAGTACAGGGCAGACAATGGAAGAGGCTATAGCCAATCTGACAGTTCTTTCACATAAGCTCGATTCGTTGCAACAAATGGGGTTGGTAAAGAGTTATACCCATTCGGAAAAGATCTTTATTCCTTTGCAGATACAACAGGAGCGTATAGATGCTTGGAAGCGTTATTGGACAGACGAACGCCTGTCGCTTGTTCGTCGCTTAATAGATGGGACAGCATTGGAGGCAGGATTGCGTCCTGAAGCTTTTCAACCATTTTTTGATTGTGCTATGGCCGATTACGAACCGGATGCTTTATACGAGGCGGAAATTATTCCAGAGGGCTATCTGTCAACATTGATGGAACAATCCTATGATGGTGGATATCTTTGTTTTACTTCGGTACGTTGTGCGAATGATGTAGTGCGTGGCAAGACGAGTGATTACTACCGCATTTGTGAAGCTATTGCTTCAGTACCCAATCTTATGGTACTTGATACTTATTATTATACTACAGATACGCTGATAAGCATGAATGAGGATTTTAATGTCTTGCAATGGGTGTCTATGCTGTTTGTTTTTGTGGTGCTGTTATTCAGTTTCCATTTCAATTTGAAAAATACACTGATAGGTTTTCTTCCAATTTTGTTGAGTTGGCTGATTGTTCTTGGAGCAATGATCTTATTTGGCATGAAGTTCAATCTGATCAACATCATCATTTCGACTTTTATTTTTGGCATAGGTGTGGACTACAGCATATTTGTAATGAACGGACTTGTTGGTGGCGAAGAAAATACACGCCTGTTAGGCTATCACAAAACGGCTATTCTTTTCAGTGCAATCATTCTGATTGTCACGGTCGGATCCATGCTTTTTGCTAACCATCCGGCTATCCGTTCTGTTGGTTTTTCTACATTGGTAGGATTGGTGTCAGCAGTGGTGCTTTCATATATCGTTCAGCCTGCGCTTTACTGTTGGTTGGATAAAAAAGGAGGGCGGTATGAAGTATGACGTAATCATTGTAGGTAGCGGATTGGGCGGATTGGAATGTGGTTATATCCTTTCACGTAATGGACGTCATGTACTTTTATTGGAACAGGGTGGACAACCGGGTGGCTGTCTGCAAGCTTATCAGCGTTGTGGGCAGTTTTTCGATACAGGATTCCATTATGTTGGTGGCTTGGAGAGCGGACAGTCTCTTCATGCTGCTTTCAAATATTTAGGCTTGCTTAATTTACCGTGGCATCGTTTGGATTTTGACGGATTTGATCGCGTGGCCATTGGTGATAGGATGTTTGCTTTTGCTCAAGGATATGATGCTTTTTATCAGCGTCTTTCTGATGATTTCCCTGCCGAGCGTGTGGCTTTGCGCCGATATGTGGAGCTGTTGAAACAATCAGCCGCGCAGCAGTGGGCTGTTCTCAGTCCTGATGGTACAGGCTCCGATTTGCTGCCGGAGAATATGGCAATCAGTGCATGGGAATACTTGAAGGAGAATTTTCAAGATCCTTTGTTGATAGACGTCCTTAGCGGAACTTCGTTGAAGATGGAACTTAGGAAAGAGTCTCTTCCTCTGTTTACCTTTTTGCATGGCAATAGTAGCTTTATTGAGAGCAGTTGGCGCCTGAAGGGTAGCGGATCGCTGATTGTCAATACATTGGCCGATGGTATCCGTGCAACGGGCGGGGAAATCATTTGTAATGCCCAGGTGCAGGAATTAGTGGAGAAAGATGGCCGTCTCACATACGCTGTCTGTTCCAATGGCGAACGCTATGAAGGTTCTCTTTTTATCAGCGATATTCATCCGGCGCAGACCTGTAGTTTGATAAAGCAAAGTAGCAGGATGAAGTCTCTTTATCGTAACCGTATCGTTGGACTTGAGAATACTTTTGGAATGTTTACAGTGTCGCTTTGTGTTCCTCCACGCAGTCTGCATTATTTCAATTATAACCTTTATGTTTATCGGGAACCGGATGTTTGGACGTTCCATCAGGACAATCGTCCCGTAAGCGGGGTACTTGTCAGTTGCAGGATTCCTGAAGATGGAAGCGAATATACACAGCAAGTGGATTTGCTTACGCCCATGACATGGGAGCAATGCCGAACATGGGATTGTACAAAGGTGGGACGGCGTGGCGCATCATACCGATGTCTGAAAGAAAGCATGGCAGAAGAATGTATCACTTTGGCGAGACAATTTCTCCCGGAACTGAAGGGTCAAGCATTGAGTTACACGAGTACGCCATTGACATGGCGTGATTATACACTTGTTCCTGAAGGTAGTGCTTATGGGGTACGTAAAGATTTTCGTAATCCGCTACAGACTTTTCTTTCGCCTCGTACTCCTGTCCCTAATCTGCTTCTTACAGGGCAAAACCTGTTATTGCACGGGGTGCATGGAGTGACCTTGACAGCTTTTCATACATGTGCCGAAGTGTTAGGTCGTGAATGGGTTTGGAAAATATTAGAGAATAAATAACATAGAATAGCAATGAAGAAATATGCATTAGTAACGGGAGGCAGCCGCGGAATAGGTCGGGCAGTTTGCGTAAAACTGGCTAAAATGGGGTATGACATTCTGATCAATTATGCAAACAATGCGTCAGAAGCACAAAAAACACTGAACTTGGTGCGGCAGACCGGACAAGACGGTGAGCTCTTGATGTTCGATGTCAGCAAAAGGGAACAAGTGGTTAGGGCCATTGAAGCGTGGGAGATGGAGCATGCGAATGATTATATCGAAGTTCTGGTGAATAATGCGGGAGTACGTCGCGATAATGTACTTGTTTTCATGGCGGAAGAAGAATGGTATAACGTGTTAGATGTCAGCCTTTCAGGATTTTATAATGTAACCCAAGCCATATTGCAATCCATGTTGGTGCATAAATATGGACGCATTATCAGTCTGGCGAGTGTCAGCGGGCTAAAAGGACAGCCGGGGCAAACCAATTATGCTGCTGCCAAAGGTGGAATAATTGCTGCTACGAAGGCATTGGCTTTGGAGGTGGCGCGTAAGAATATTACGGTGAATGCTGTTGCTCCCGGATTTATCGAGACCGATATGACAGAGGGACTGGATGAGGCAAATCTCAAAAAAGACATTCCCGTTCAACGCTTCGGAAAGCCTGAGGAAGTGGCTGAACTGGTTGGATTTCTTGCTTCGCATGAAGCAGGGTACATCACAGGAGAAGTGATTTCTATTAATGGAGGACTTTATACGTAATACGAATATGAAAAGAGTTTATATGATAGGGGCGATAATCGTGTTTGCCTGCCAGATGCTTCCGGCACAACAAGCCGAGCTTCATAAAGCGGCAGAACGTTTCAGGGGCATCCGTTCATTGAAGGCAGACGTGGTTCAAACCGGGCACAATGTCGCTTTGATTAAGGATATTACGACGTCGGGGCACTTTCTCTATCAGGAACCTGATCGTTGCAGCATGGTGTTTCCCGATGTAAAAGAGATGCTTCTTGCTGTCGACGACACATTTGTCATGGTAAGGGACGGGAAACAGCATGTTGCTAAAGCGAAAGGGCAGGGGAACAATCCGTTTGAAGTCCTTTCGGACGTGTTCCGTAAATTGCTTTCTGCTGACGAGCATGCCAATCTGTCTGAATATGCAGATGTGAAGCTTTCCCGGCAAGGTAACTCTTGTACGATTACGATTTCCCCGATAGAGAAAAACGCCAGGAACAAACGGCGCATGATGTATGCTTCGTGCATAGTCACCGTAGACTTGAAAGCTGCCGAACTGCGGTGCGTCCGCATTTATGAAAGAGGAGAAAACTACACTCAATATGATTTCTCCAATTATGCAGTCAATGCCGAAGTGGATGCCAATGCTTTCGATGTTCAATCCGTGATGTGAAAATGAATTTGCTGGAAGATATTTGTCGCGTACCGGTTCGTTTCTGTGAAATTGATTCGATGAAGCGGGTATGGCATGGCTCGTTTGTGGTCTATTTTGAAGATGGGAGGGAATCGTTCGGGCGGCATTTCCCCGGTATAGGTTATGCCGACATGCAGCGGATTGGGATTTATGCTCCGCTATACGATTTACATGTCCGCTATTTGCATCCGCTCGTTATGAATGATGTGGCAATCATACATACCTGTTATGCCTATCATCCGGGAGCGCGGTTGGATTACACATATAAGATATATCGGGAAAGTGACAATATCCTCTGTGCCGAAGGTGACACTACACAGCTGTTCATTGACGGGCAGGGTATGCTTTTAACGGATATACCCGACTTTTATCGGGATTGGCAGGAAACATTCCTGAGAGAGCGGGAATAGGGAAGCAGGAGATCGTGTTAGGATGAGGAATTTTATATTTTGGCTGATGTTATGGATGTCCGTATCTGCGGCAAACGCACAGCATACGGAAGTGAAGGGCATGGTGACCGATTCGATTACGGGTAAAGGTCTGCCGTCGGCAGCCGTGATTTTGAAAGGGACCAACATCGGGGGCGCTACGGACAGAAACGGAAGATTTGCCTTCCCGGTTCCTGACGCGCCGGCCACAATACAAATTTCCTACCTGGGTTATGACAGCCGCGAGCTGCAAATCGTTCCCAATGGAAAGACGATCGAGCTGCGTGTCCGTTTGGTTCCGTCCGGCATTACGCTGAATGAGGTCACGGTCAAGCCCAAACGGGAAAAATACCGGAAGAAAGACAATCCGGCCGTAGATTTTGTGCGCCACCTCATCGACATGCGCAGGGACAACAATCCGCGCGACCATGATTACTTCAGCTACGACCATTACGAGAAATTGTTTTTTGCAAAGAACGACTATACCCCAAAGCCCAGGAAGGAAGGCAAGACGGGCAGGTTCGATTTCCTGGGCGAGTTTGTCGATACGCTGGACAATGGCATCACGGTCTTGCCGGTGTCGGAGAAGGAGAAGGTGCAGACCGTCTATTACCGCAAGTCGCCGCGGGCCGAGAAGCAAGTCGTCAGGGGCTACAAGTCGTCCGGCATCGACGAAATATTTTCGAGCGACGGCATCCAGCAGTTTCTGGGCGAAGTGTTCCGCGACATAGATATTTTCAAGAACGACATACCGCTCTTTCTGCAGCGGTTTGTCAGCCCCTTGTCCGCCATCGGGCCAAACTACTACAAATACTATCTGATGGACACGCTTCAGATAGACGGACAACGTTGTGCGGACTTGGCCTTCGTTCCCTTCAATTCCGAGACGTTCGGCTTCACGGGACACCTCTACGTCAGGCTCGATTCCACTTATTTTGTGCAGCGGGCCACGCTCAATGTGCCGAAGGACATTAACCTGAACTTCGTTTCCAGGCTGACCATCCGGCAGGACTTCAAGCGCATGCCCGACGGCACGCGCATCATCACCAAAGACGACATCAGCGTCAATTTCAAGCTGACGGAGCGCACCAAAGGGATGTACGCCCGCCGCCTGAGCATCTACACCAACCATTCGTTTGAGAAGCCCGACGGGGACAGGCTCCGCGTCTTCGACGAGCAGGCCCCGGTCATCACGCTGCAAGGGGCGCACCGCCGGACGGACGATTTCTGGACGGAGCATCGCCCGCCGGAGGGCCGGAACCGCAACCCGAATTCGACGGAGAAGCTGATGGCGAGGCTCAAGGCGGTTCCGGCTTACCGGATAACGATGAAGACCCTTTCCATTCTCGTCTCAGGCTACGTGTCCACGCATCGGGAGCCCGAAAAAAGCAAGTTCGAGTTCGGCCCGATGAACTCGACGGTCAATTACAACAACCTGGAGGGCCTGCGCCTGCGCGTGGGCGGAACCACGACCCCCGCCTTCAGCAAGCGGTTCTTCCTCGACGGGTATGCGGCCTACGGGGTGAAGGATGAGAAAATGAAATACGACGCCTTGGCGGAATATTCTTTCATCGACCGCAAGGAGTTCCGCAAGGAATATCCGGTGCACTCGCTGCGCTTCGAGTACATGTACGACATCAACAAGCTGGGACAGGACTACATGTACACCAGCAAGGACAACATGATGCTGATGATCCGCCGCAAGCAGGACAACTACATCTCTTACCTGCGGCAGGCGGAGCTGACCTATACCCGCGAGCATTACAACGGCTGGTCGTACAACGCGATTTTGCGCAACCGCCGCGAATACGCCACGCCGTATGTCGCTTTCCGGCAGATAGGGGCGGGCGGGGCGTTGAACCCGGTGGACAGGTATGACATGACGGCGCTGGAGCTGCATTTGCGCTACGGACGCAACGAGAAGTTCTATCAGACGCGCAACCTGCGCATCCCCATCACGTTCGATGCCCTGATATTCAACGTCAATCATGTCATGGCCAAAAAGGACTTTCTGGGTTCCGACTACGACTATCACCGCACCGACATCGGCATGCAGAAACGTTTCTGGCTTTCCGCCTTCGGCTACATTGACTTGATAGCCAAGGCGGGGAAAGTCTGGACGAAGGTGCCCTATCCGCTGCTGATTCTGCCGAATGCCAATCTGACCTATACCATCCAGCCCGAATCTTATACGAATATGAACGCGCTGGAGTTCATCAACGATGAATATGCGTCGTGGGACGTGACGTACTATATGAACGGCAATCTGCTGAACCGTCTGCCCCTCGTGAAGAAGCTGAAGTGGCGGGAAGTGTTCTGCTTCAGGGGGCTGTGGGGGCATCTGACGGATAAAAACAATCCGGCGAAGGGCAGCGGCGAAGGGCTGTTCGCTTTTCCTGCCTGCACGTATGAGATGGGGCGCGCGCCCTACATGGAGGCGAGCGTGGGGGTTGAAAACATCCTCAACTTCCTGCGCATAGATTACGTCTGGCGCTTGAACTACCGCAACCACGCGGATATTCAGAAGAGCGGAATACGGATGACGATGGCGTTGTCTTTCTGACGCGCCGGATAAAGCCCGACTTTCCCGATTTTTGGGTCATCCGACATCTCGGACGGGTAGAAAATCCCGAAAGTCGGCCAAAAACCGCGGTTGCGGAGCGGAAAATCGGGATGTTCGGGCCAAACACCGCCGTTGCGGGGCAAAAAATCCCGAAAGTCGGCCAAAAACCGTCGTTGTCGGGGCAAAAATCGGGATGTTCGGGCCAAAAACCGTCGTTGCGGGGCAGAAAATCGGGATGTTCGGGCCAAAAACCGCCGTTGGCGGGGCAAAAATCGGGATGTTCGGGTCAAACACCGCCGTCGACGGGGCAAAAATCCCGAAAGTCGGACCGTCGGATGCCGACGGCCCGCTCTTCAACCCCCTTTTTCGTATCTGAACTTAATAGGCTTGTTCGTGCACGCCCGCTACGGCGCGGCCGCTGGGGTCGTTCAGGTTGCGGAACGAGGCGTCCCACGCCAGGGCTTCGGCGGTGGAGCAGGCCACGCTGGGCACGCTGGGCACGCTTCGGGCGGCCGACTCGCCGGGGAAGTGTTCGGCGAAGATGCTGCGGTAGTAGTACTCCTCCTTGTTCTGCGGCGGGTTGACGGGGAAACGCTCGGCGGCGCGGGCCATCTGTTCGTCGGTGACGGCGGCGGCGGTCACGGCCTTCAGCGTGTCGATCCACGAGTAGCCCACGCCGTCCGAGAACTGCTCCTTCTGTCGCCAGGCAACGGCTTCGGGCAGCAGCGGGGCGAAGGCTTCGCGGACGATTTTCTTTTCGATGGTTCGTCCGGGACACATCTTGGCCGCCGGGTTCAGGCGCATGGCGACGTCGAGAAACTCCTTGTCGAGGAAGGGCACGCGGCCTTCGACGCCCCATGCCGCGAGGCTCTTGTTGGCGCGCAGGCAGTCGTAGAGGTGGAGCTTGGAGAGCTTGCGGACGGTCTCTTCGTGGAAGGCGCGCGCGTCGGGCGCCTTGTGGAAATAGAGGTAGCCGCCGAAGACTTCGTCCGCTCCCTCGCCGCTGAGCACCATCTTGATGCCCATCGACTTGATGACGCGCGCCAGCAGATACATCGGCGTGGAGGCGCGGACGGTGGTGACGTCGTAGGTCTCGATGTAGTAGATGACGTCGCGGATGGCGTCCAGCCCTTCCTGAATGGTGTAGTTGATTTCGTGGTGGACGGTGCCGATGTGCTCGGCCACCAGCCGGGCTTTCTCCAGGTCGGGCGCGCCCTTCAGCCCGACGGCGAAGGAGTGGAGCTGCGGCCACCAGGCGGCCTGCTGTCCGTCGGTCTCGATGCGGCGGTCGGCATACAGCTTGGCAACGGCGGAGATGACCGACGAGTCCAGTCCGCCGGAGAGCAGCACGCCGTAGGGCACGTCGCTCATCAGCTGGCGGCGCACGGCATCCTCCAGGGCGGTGCGCACGTCGGCCACCTGCGCCCTCCAGGCTTCGTCGGCAGGCAGCGAGGCGTAGCGGTTGCAGACGGCGTCGTAGTCCGTCCAGTCGCGCTTGTACCAGCGGCGCATCTCGCCTTCGCGGCTCCAATAGTAGTGGCCGGGCATGAAAGGCTCGTAGGTGTCGCACACGCCCTCAAGGGCTTTCAGTTCGCTGGCGCAGTAGACGGTACCGTCGGCATCGCGGCCTATATAGAGCGGTATGACGCCGATAGGGTCGCGGGCGATGAGAAACTCGTCGCGTTCTTCGTCGTAAAGGGCGAAGGCGAAGATGCCGCTCAGCCGCTCGATGAAGTCCGTGCCGTAGCGTCGGTAGAGGGCGAGGATGACTTCGCAGTCGCTGCCCGTCTGAAACCGGTATTCGCCGGCAAACCCGGCGCGCAGGTCGCGGTGATTGTAGATTTCGCCGTTGACGGCCAGCACCTGCCGTCGGTCGGGCGAGTAGAGGGGTTGGCCGCCGCTTTGCGGGTCGACGATGGACAGTCGTTCGTGGGCGAGGATGGCCGAGCCGCCACAGTAGATGCCGCTCCAGTCGGGGCCGCGATGGCGGATGCGCTTCGCCATGACGAGGGCTTTCTGTCTTAACTCAGGCGTTTGTTCTTTGATGTTGAAGATGCAGGCTATTCCACACATAATAAGGGTCTGTTTCGGGTATAAATACTGTTTTTCTTTTCTCTTTTGTTTGTTTTCTCTGCTTTTCCGGTGTGCCGGCGCTTGCCGTTGACGCTCCGCAAGGTTTCGGCGGCCGTCGGCACGGGGCGGACGGCTGCCGGCGGCTCATTTCGCGTTCAGCATCCGGTCGATGTTCGCGGCGGCAAGCCTTCCGGCGGCGATGCACTTCACCACGAGGCTGGGCCCGGTGGCGGCGTCGCCTGCCACGACGGCATTCTCCGGCAGCTGAGGCAGCCGGGGTCGGAGGAAGCCCATAGCGAGCAGCACGAGGTCGGTCTTGATGACTTCTTTCCGGCCGGTGGGCTTCATCACGGGGCGTCCGCCGTCGGGGGCGGGCAGCCATTCCACTTCCTCCACTTCGACGCCCGTGACGCGGCCGTTCCGTCCGATAAAGCGGTTGGAGTTCAGACTCCAGCGGCGCGTACAGCCCTCCTCGTGGCTGGAACTGGTCTTCAGCACTACGGGCCATTGCGGCCAGGGGGTCGCAGGATTGTGGCCGACGGGCGGCTGGGGCATGATTTCTATCTGCGTGACGCTCAGGGCGCCTTGGCGGTGCGAAGTGCCGATGCAGTCGCTTCCCGTGTCGCCTCCGCCGATGACCAATACGTGCCTGCCTCTGGCGCTGATACATTCTTTTTCGTCGAAGGTCTGTCCGGCCAGTACGCGGTTCTGCTGCGCCAGCATATCCAGGGCGAAGTGGATGCCTCCGAGGTCGCGGCCGGGGATGTCGAGGTCGCGCGCCTGCGGTGTTCCGGTGCAGACGGCGTAGGCGTCGAAGCCTTCGGGCAGGTGTGCGAGGTCTATCTCGCTGTCCGTCCTGAACGTGATGCCTTCGGCCTCCATGATGTGCAGACGGCGGTCGATGATGCTCTTGCTCAGCTTGAAATTCGGTATGCCGTAGCGCAGCAGTCCGCCTATCATGTCGTCGCGTTCGAAGACGGTCACTTCGTAGCCTCGCCGGTTCAGCCCGTTGGCAGCCGCCAGTCCGGCAGGGCCCGAACCGATGACGGCAACGCGGCCCCCGTTGCGGGCGTAGCGCTGCGGCCGGATGTACCCTTCGCGGAAGGCGGCTTCGATGATGGCGGCTTCGTCTTCGCGGATGGTGACGGGAGCGTCGAGCGATAGTTTCAGCACGCACGACTTCTCACAGAGGGCGGGGCAGATGCGTCCGGTGAACTCCGGGAAGTCGTTTGTGCGGCTCAGGATGTCGTAGGCCTTCTGCCATTCGCCCTTGTACAGGGCATCCTGAAATTCGGGCGGGCGGTTGCCCAGCGGGCAGGCCCAGTGACAGAAGGGGACGCCGCAGTCCATGCAGCGGCTGGCCTGCAGCCGGCGTTCGCCGGTGTTCAGCGTCTGTTCTACTTCGCTATAATCGTTTATACGGTCGTGTATCGGTCTGTATCCCGCCTCCTGGCGCGGGATGGTGAGAAATGCTTTGGGGTTTCCCATGTGACAATAAGAATTTAGAATGACGAATTTTAATAATCTCTCTGTACTTCCGCAATTTTCTGTTGCAGCTTGCGCATTTGTTCCTCGGCCAGCACCTTCTTGTATTCGATGGGCGTCACCTGGATGAACTCTTCGATGTAGCGCGCCCAGTTGTCGAGCATGGTGCGTGCCAGTGTGGAGCCGGTGTAGAGGTAATGCTGGCGGATCAGTTCGTGCAACTCCTTGCGGGCGGTGGAGTCCTCAAGCAGTGAGAGTTCCACCATGTCCATGTTGCAGAAATAGTCGAAAGTCCCTTTGGGGTCCCATACGTAAGCCACGCCGCCGCTCATGCCTGCGGCAAAGTTGCGGCCCGTCTGGCCCAATACGACGACACGGCCTCCGGTCATGTATTCGCAACAGTGGTCGCCCACGCCCTCGACGACGGCAATGGCCCCCGAATTGCGCACGGCAAAGCGTTCGCCGGCCCGTCCGTTGATGTAGACCTCGCCGCTCGTGGCGCCGTAGAGCAGGGTATTGCCTACGATGGTATTCTGCTCGGCAGAGAAGTTGCTTCGCACGGGCGGCAGCACGGCGATGTGTCCGCCGCTCAGTCCCTTGCCCAAATAGTCGTTGGCTTCACCCTCCAGCTTGAAACTGATGCCGTAAGCCAGGAAGGCGCCGAAGCTCTGTCCGGCCGAACCCTTGAATTTCACGCTGATGGTGCCGTTGGGCAGTCCGTCGTTGCCGTACCGGGCGGCTACGGCTCCCGAAAGCATGGCGCCGACAGCCCGGTCGGTGTTGCCGATGGCATATTCCAACGACACTTCGCGACGGCTGTCCAAAGCGGGGGCAGCGGCAGCCAGCATCTCTACATCCTTGACGTGGGCAATGTCGTGCTGCTGCTCGGTACAGTGGTGTAGGGCGGCGGTACCGTCCACGCGGTGCAGCAGGCGGCTGAAATCCAACAGCCCGGCTTTTGTGCCCGCAGGGACAGAACGCAGTTCGATGAGATCGGTACGGCCCACGATGTCATTCAGGCTCTTGAAGCCCATCTCGGCCAGATATTCACGCACCTCCTGTGCCAGGAAGCGGAAATAGTTTACCACGTATTTATAGTGTCCGCGGAAATGGGCCCGCAGCTTGGGATCTTGGGTCGCCACGCCCACAGGACAGGTGTTCGAGTGACATTTGCGCATCATCACGCAGCCCAGCACGATGAGAGCCGCAGTGCCGAAGGCAAATTCCTCGGCGCCCAGCAAGGCCATGCTGATGATGTCGCGGCCGGTCTTCAGCTGTCCGTCGGTCTGGAGGCGTACTTGCCCGCGCAGACCGTTCAGCACCAGCGTCTGCTGCGTTTCGCTCAGGCCTATTTCCGGCGAAATGCCCGCATAGCGTATGGACGAGGCAGGAGATGCGCCTGTGCCTCCCTCGGCACCCGAAATGACGATAAGGTCGGCTTTCGCTTTGGCCACCCCGGCGGCGATGGTGCCCACACCGCTTTCAGCTACCAATTTCACACTGATGGCCGCGCGTGGGTTTACGTTCTTCAGGTCGAAGATGAGCTGCGCCAAGTCTTCGATGGAATAAATGTCGTGGTGGGGCGGGGGCGAGATGAGCGAGATGCCCGGAATGGAGTGGCGCGTGCGGGCGATAACCTCGTCCACCTTGAAGCCCGGCAGCTGTCCGCCTTCGCCCGGCTTGGCGCCTTGGGCCACCTTGATCTGTATTTCTTCGGCGTTCACCAAATATTCCGCTGTCACGCCGAAGCGTCCCGAAGCCACCTGTTTCGTCTTGCTGGAGAGTCTGATGCCGTCCACTGTGTCGTGGAAGCGCCTGTTGTCTTCGCCGCCTTCGCCTGTGTTGCTGCGTGCGCCCAGTTCGTTCATGGCCAGAGCCAGTGCCTCGTGCGCCTCCTTGCTGATGGCACCGAACGAGATGGCGCCCGTGACGAAATGCTTCACAATGCTCTCCACCGGCTCCACCTGCCCGATGTCAATCGGGTTGCGGCGGAAACCGAAGAAGTCGCGCAGAAAGATAGGACTTTCTTTTTCGTCCACCGCACGAGTGAACTCCTTGAATTTCTTGTAGCTGTCCGTGCGGGTGGCCAGTTGCAGAGTGCTGATGGTCTCCGGGTTCCAGGCGTGGCGCTCGCCGTCCTTGCGGTAGGACATCTGTCCGATATGGGGCAGGAGCGGGTCTATCGTCTCAGGCACGAAGCCGTTGTCGTGGAAAGTGATGTAGTCCTTGGCAATTTCTTTCAGACGGATACCGCCGATAGTGGAGGAGGTCGTACCGAAGTAAGCTTTGAGTAGTTCCTCGCTCAGGCCCACCGCCTCGAATATTTTAGCGCCCCGGTAGGAGCGAATGGTGCTGATACCCATCTTGCTCATAATCTTGTAAAGCCCTTTGCAGACGGCTTTGATGTAGTTTTTCTCCGCCGTTTCGTAGTTCATCTGCACTTCGCCTTTTTTCACCAGGTCGTCCAATATGGCATAGGCCATGTAGGGGCAGATGGCACTGGCGCCGTAACCCAGCAGCAGGGCGGCGTGCATCACCTCGCGAATCTCGCCGCTCTCCACGATAAGGGCCGTCTGCACACGCTTCTGCACGCTGATGAGATGATGGTGCACGGCGCTGATAGCCAGCAGTGAAGGGATGGCTGCCTGCCGGGCGTCAATGTCACGGTCGGACAAGATGATATAGTTGGCACCATCGGTCACGGCCTGTTCGGCAGCTTTGCACAGGCGGTCGATAGCTTCTTGCAGGCCTATCTTGCCGCGTGCAGCTTCGAAGAGCATGGGCAGTTTTACGGTGTTGAATCCCTTGTAGCGGATATTGCACAGGATGTCCAGCTGCGTGTTGTTCAGAATGGGATGGGGCAGGCGCACCATCTTGCAGTGTGTCTCGTTGGGCAGCAGGATATTCATGCCTACAGCGCCGATGTATTCGGTAAGCGACATCACCAACTCCTCGCGGATGGGGTCGATGGGCGGGTTTGTCACCTGTGCAAACTGCTGGCGGAAGTAGTTGAACAACAGCTGCGGCTGGTCGCTCAGCACGGCCAAGGGCGTGTCGTTACCCATCGAGGCTGTAGGTTCCGCACCGTTGCTGCACATGGGCACAAGGATGCGTTCCACGTCCTCGCGGGTATAGCCGAAGGCACGCAGGCAGCGGTCGTAATCGCTCACGGTGTTGGTCACCTTACGCCCGCTCTTCAGAGCGTCTAATTCGATGCGGTTGGTCGAAAGCCATTGACGATAGGGCTTGGCTGCTGCCAATTCTTCCTTCAGTTCGTTATCGTAATATATTTTTCCTTCTTCCGTATCTACAATCAGAATTTTACCGGGTTGCAATCGTCCCTTTTCTTTGATATTTTCAGCTTCGAAACTGATGACGCCCGCCTCACTGGCCACGACCATCATACCGTCGTGCGTAATAAGGTAACGGGCAGGGCGCAGGCCGTTGCGGTCCAGCATACCACCGGCATACCGCCCGTCGCTGAAGAGTAAGGCAGCCGGGCCATCCCATGGCTCCATCAGGATGGAGTGGTATTCGTAGAATGCCTTCAAGTCCTCGCTGATGGGGTTCTTGTCGTTGAACGATTCGGGCACCAGCATCGCCATGGCATGCGGTAGGCTCAGGCCGGACATAACGAAAAACTCAAGAACGTTGTCCAGCGAGGCCGAGTCGCTCATATCGGGTTGTATAATGGGGCGAATGTCTTTCACGTTGCCCAGTGTCGGGGTGGAAAGTACGCTTTCGCGCGCTTCCATCCATCCACGATTGCCTCGGATCGTGTTGATTTCACCATTGTGTGCCAGTAGACGGAAAGGCTGTGCCAGGCTCCATGTAGGGAAAGTGTTTGTGCTGAAGCGCGAGTGGACGATGGCCAGTCCGCTGGTGAAATAAGGCTGCGTCAGGTCACTGAAGTACGTTCTCACCTGGATAGAAGAAAGCATACCTTTATATATAATGGTGCGGCAGGAGAGCGATACAATGTAGAAATCCTTGTAATGTACGCGCTGTTCAATCTTTTTGCGGATGATGTACAGGGTGCGTTCCAAGTTTTCCATGTGTCCAGATCCGGTGATGAACACCTGTTTGATATCCGGTTCCGTTTCACGTGCACTTTGTCCCAATATATCCGAGTTGACAGGGACAGCACGCAGGTGCATCAGGGTGAGGCCTTCACGCTCCACTTCTTCAATAATGATGCTCAGGATGTGCTCCTGTTCTTTCGGGTCTTTGGGCAGGAAGATAAGTCCTGTACCATATTTGCCTTTCTCAGGTACCGGGATGCCTTGCAACAGAATAAATTCGTGGGGTATCTGTACCATGATACCTGCGCCATCACCTGTTCTGTTGTCGGCGCCTTCCGCTCCGCGATGCTTCATATTCTCCAGCACTCGCAGAGCGGAGTCCACCAGTTCGTGCGACTTGCTTCCATTCAGGTTGACAATCATTCCTACACCACAGGCATCATGTTCGTGCGCAGGGTCGTAGAGTCCTTCCTTTCGCCTGTCCATTTTGTCGTAGGTATGAATTGTCGGGTTACTTCTTTGCTCCATAATATTTATTTCAGCTTTCATATTTCTTTTTTTATTCATGTTTTTACGTTAAAATGGAATGCAAATGTATGAATTATCTTTCTTCGTGCTCTCATTATCGTCTGTTTTCTGATAAAAATTTTATATGCATTGTGCGTATGTGATAAAATAAAAGAATAAAATGCGTTTTTATTTCATATTGTAATGTTTTTAATCTTAGTCTTATTGAATTGTTATTTTGCTGTCTTCTTATAAAAATATGCAGTGTAATCATTATGACGTAAAATCCTTTATTTCACGTTATTCTGATAAATATATACTGTTTAAATAGTTACATTATGATATATTTATTTCTATCTTTGTAGCGGAAATAACAAACGTATTAAGAATAAGAGGAGGCGAGGGAAAACTTGTGGTATTGATGACCCAAACCGATGCAAATATCGGCAAAATTGCCGATATTTGCATCGGAATTCAGGAAAGAATAACAGAACAATCCAGATAGCGATATGGAACCACTAAAACATGAATGCGGCGTGGCGATGATACGTCTTCTCAAGCCGCTCGACTATTATCAGAAAAAGTATGGTACGTGGATATACGGACTCAACAAGCTTTATTTATTGATGGAGAAGCAGCACAACCGTGGACAGGAGGGAGCGGGACTGGCCTGTGTCAAACTGGCGGCCAATCCCGGTGAAGAATACATGTTTCGCGAACGCGCCTTAGGTTCAGGAGCCATTACCGAAATCTTTTCCACCGTACAGAGCCATTTCAAAGACCTGACACCCGAGCAACTGGCCGATGCAGGGTATGCGGAAAAATATCTGCCGTTTGCCGGTGAGGTCTATATGGGTCACCTGCGCTATTCCACCACCGGCAAGTCCGGTCTGACCTATGTACACCCTTTCCTACGTCGCAATAACTGGCGGGCCAAGAATCTGGCCCTTTGCGGCAACTTCAATCTGACTAATGTGGATGAAATCTTTGCCCGCATCACTGCTATGGGGCAGCATCCCCGCAAGTATGCCGATACCTATATTATGCTCGAACAGGTCGGTCATCGCTTGGACCGCGAAGTGGAACGTCTCTTTAATCTGGCCGAAGCTGAAGGGCTGACGGGAATGGGTATTACCCATTATATAGAGGAACATGTGGATTTGGCTAATGTCCTGCGTACCTCGAGCAAAGACTGGGATGGCGGTTACGTGATGTGCGGCCTGACTGGCAGCGGCGAGAGCTTTGCTGTGCGCGATCCGTGGGGCATCCGTACTGCTTTCTGGTATCAGGACGACGAAATAATTGTGTTGGCCAGCGAACGTCCTGTGATACAGACCGCGCTCAATGTGCCTGCCACCAGTATCCGCGAACTACAGCCGGGGCAGGCTGTCATCATCAGCAAGGCAGGACGTCTTCGCACGGTACAGATCAACAAGCCACGCGATTTCCGTCCCTGTTCTTTTGAACGCATCTATTTCAGTCGTGGCAGTGATATGAATATTTATCGGGAACGGAAACTTTTGGGCGAGAAGTTGGTGCCCAACATCCTGAAGGCTGTCAACTACGACATCGACCATACCGTCTTCTCTTTCATTCCTAACACAGCCGAAGTAGCCTTCTACGGTATGTTGCAGGGATTGGATGAATACCTCAACAAGGAGAAGGTGGAACAGATCGCAGCCTTGGGACACAACCCCAGCCACGACGAATTGGAACGCATCCTCTCGCGTCGCATCCGCAGCGAGAAGGTGGCCATCAAAGACATCAAACTACGCACGTTCATTGCCGAGGGCAACACGCGAAACGACTTGGCTGCCCACGTTTACGACATTACTTACGGCAGCCTGAAACCGGGCGCGGACAACCTCGTCATCATTGACGACTCCATCGTGCGTGGTACGACCTTGCGTCAAAGTATTATCGGTATTTTGGACAGACTAAATCCGAAGAAGATTGTCATTGTCAGCTCCTCGCCGCAGGTACGCTATCCAGACTATTATGGCATCGACATGTCGCGTATGAGCGAATTCATAGCTTTCAAGGCAGCCATCGAGCTGTTGCGCGATCGTGACATGAAGGATGTCATCGCTGCTACCTATCGCAAGGCCAAGGCACAGGCTAACTTGCCCAAGGAACAATTGGTGAACTACGTAAAGGATATCTATGCTCCTTTCACTGACGACGAAATCTCTGCCAAGATGGGGGAATTGCTTAAACCTGAGAATGTCCGTGCCAAGGTGCAGATTGTCTACCAGCCCCTCGAAGGATTGCATGAAGCTTGTCCCAACCATCCGGGTGACTGGTACTTCAGTGGCGACTATCCCACACCAGGCGGTGTGAAGTTGCTCAATAAAGCGTTTATCGACTATATCGAGCAGATATATCAATTCTAACGGTCAGATATGGAAGAAGAGAAAGATAAAGACAACAACAATAACGATATGAACAAACAATGAAAAACGTAACCCTTATCCTCGACGACGGTACCCGCTTTCGCGGACAGTCGTTCGGTTATGAAAAGCCGGTAGCAAGCGAAGTGGTGTTCAATACGGCTATGACGGGATACCCTGAGAGTTTAACGGATCCCTCGTATGCCGGACAGTTGATGGTCTTGACCTATCCGCTGGTGGGCAACTACGGCGTGCCACCCTTCAGCATCGAAAGTAACGGACTGGCTACCTTCATGGAGAGTGAGCGCATCTATGCCGAAGCCATTATCGTGAGTGACTACTCTGAGAACTACAGCCACTGGAACGCAGTGGAGAGCCTGGCCGACTGGCTAAAGCGAGAACACGTGCCCGGCATCACGGGCATCGACACCCGAGAACTAACTAGGGTACTGCGCGAACATGGTGTCATGATGGGACGTATTGTCTTCGATGATGCAGTGGATAATGGAATATTGAGCATGGATAATTACGAAGAGGTGAACTACGTGGACCGTGTGTCCTGCAAGGACATCATCGTCTATGCTGGAACGGTGAGCAAGACTTTTCCCATCTCCACCCCAAAAGAAGAACTTAATTCTCAATTATCCGTTTTCAATTCTCAATTAAAGAAGATTGTTTTAGTAGATTGCGGTGTTAAAACTAACATCCTGCGCTGCCTGCTCCGTCGTGGGGTAGAAATTATCCGTGTGCCCTGGAATTATGACTTCAACGGGCTGAATTTTGACGGCCTCTTTATCTCTAATGGCCCAGGCGACCCCGATACGTGCGATGCCGCCGTGCAGAACATCCGTCTCGCTATGAACAATGAAAAGCTTCCTATCTTTGGCATTTGCATGGGCAACCAATTGCTCTCGAAGGCCGGAGGCGCTAAGATATATAAGTTAAAATACGGACACCGTAGCCACAACCAGCCTGTACGCATGGTGGGGACGAACCGCTGTTTCATTACTAGTCAGAATCACGGCTACGCAGTGGACAACAACACGCTGGGTGTCGACTGGGAACCGCTGTTCATCAACATGAACGACGGCTCTAATGAGGGCATCCGCCACAAACACAATCCCTGGTTCTCCGCACAGTTCCACCCTGAAGCCGCCTCGGGGCCAACGGATACGGAGTTCCTTTTCGACGAGTTTGTAAACCTGCTTAAGTAATCCTTTTTTTAATAAGTGTAGAGACAATGAAAGAAAATAATATAAAGAAAGTCCTGCTGCTCGGTTCGGGTGCACTGAAAATTGGAGAGGCAGGCGAGTTCGATTACTCCGGTTCGCAGGCTCTTAAAGCTTTTAAGGAAGAAGGCATCCAAACCGTCCTGATCAATCCCAACATTGCCACCGTGCAGACCTCGGAAGGCGTGGCCGACCAGATTTACTTCTTACCTGTTACTCCCTATTTCGTCGAGAAGGTTATCGAGAAGGAACGTCCGGACGGTATTATGCTGTCCTTCGGTGGGCAGACGGCGCTAAACTGCGGCGTAGCTCTCTACAAGGACAAGGTATTGGAGAAGTATAACGTACAGGTATTGGGCACCCCCGTACAAGCTATCATCGATACAGAAGATCGTGAACTATTCGTTCAGAAATTAAACGAAATCGGTGTGAAGACCATCAAAAGTGAGGCTGTGGAGAATGCCGCAGATGCCCGCCGCGCCGCCGCTGAATTAGGCTATCCCGTCATCGTTCGCGCCGCTTATGCACTGGGCGGACTGGGTTCGGGTTTCTGCGACAACGAGGAAGAACTGAACGTGCTGGTGGAGAAAGCCTTCTCCTTCTCGCCCCAAGTACTCGTCGAGAAGAGTCTTCGTGGCTGGAAGGAAGTGGAATATGAAGTGGTACGTGACCGTTTCGACAACTGCATCACCGTCTGCAACATGGAGAACTTCGATCCGCTGGGCATCCACACAGGCGAGAGTATCGTTATTGCACCTAGTCAGACACTCTCCAACACCGACTACCATAAATTGCGCAGGCTAGCCATCCGCATCATCCGCCACATCGGCATCGTGGGTGAATGTAATGTACAGTACGCTTACGACCCGCAGTCCGAGGATTATCGTGTCATCGAAGTCAACGCCCGCCTCAGCCGTTCCTCGGCATTGGCCAGCAAAGCTACGGGCTATCCCCTCGCTTTCGTAGCCGCCAAACTGGGTCTGGGTTACGGTCTATTCGATTTGAAGAACTCGGTCACTCGTACCACATCGGCTTTCTTCGAGCCTGCGCTTGACTATGTAGTGTGTAAGATACCACGTTGGGATCTCGGTAAGTTTCATGGCGTAGATAAAGAATTGGGATCTTCGATGAAGTCCGTAGGCGAGGTCATGGCCATCGGGCGTACCTTCGAGGAAGCCATTCAGAAAGGTTTGCGCATGATTGGTCAAGGTATGCACGGTTTTGTAGAAAACAAGGAACTCGTCATTTCAGACATAGACAAGGCCTTGCGCGAGCCGACAGACAAACGTATTTTCGTCATCTCCAAGGCTTTTCGGGCCGGTTACACGGTGAATCAAGTACACGAACTCACCAAGATAGACCGCTGGTTCCTGGAGAAGCTGATGAACATCATGCGCACCTCGAAGGAAATGCACGAGTGGGCGGGCAACCACAAGCAGCTTGCCGACCTGCCCGACGACTTGTTGCGTAAAGCCAAGCGTCAGGGCTTCTCCGACTTTCAGGTTGCGCGTGCCATTGGTATGGAAGGCGAAATGGAAGACGCTATCATTACCCTGCGCCGTCACCGCAAGGAGCGTGGCATTGTACCTGTAGTGAAACAGATAGACACGCTGGCTGCTGAGTATCCTGCACAGACCAATTACCTGTACCTCACATATAGCGGCACGACTAATGATGTTCGCTATTTGGGTGACCACCGCAGCATCGTCGTCCTCGGTTCGGGCGCTTATCGCATCGGTTCGTCCGTCGAGTTCGATTGGTGTGGTGTGCAGGCATTGAACACCATACGCAAGGAGGGCTACCGCTCGGTCATGATTAACTACAACCCTGAAACCGTGTCTACTGACTACGATATGTGTGATCGCCTCTATTTTGACGAACTTACCTTCGAGCGTGTCATGGACATCCTCGACCTGGAGAATCCGCACGGCGTCATCGTCTCCACCGGCGGGCAGATACCGAACAATCTGGCCCTGCGCCTCGACGCACAGCACGTCCGCATCCTCGGCACTTCGGCCGGGAGCATCGACAATGCCGAAGACCGCGACAAGTTCTCGGCCATGCTCGACCGCATCGGCGTGGACCAGCCCGAATGGAGCGCGCTGACTTCGATGGAAGACATCAACGCCTTCATCCGGAAAGTGGGCTTCCCCGTGCTTGTCCGGCCGTCGTATGTGCTCAGCGGCGCTGCCATGAACGTCTGCTCCAACCGGGAAGAACTGGAACGCTTCCTTCAGCTGGCTGCCAATGTGTCGAAAAAACATCCCGTAGTGGTGAGCCAGTTCATCGAGCATGCCAAGGAAGTGGAGATGGATGCTGTGGCACAGAACGGCGAAATCATCGCCTACGCCATCTCCGAGCACATCGAGTTTGCCGGCGTGCACTCGGGCGACGCCACCATTCAGTTCCCGCCGCAGAAGCTTTATGTGGAGACCGTGCGCCGCATCAAGCGCATCAGCCGTGAGATAGCCAAGGAGCTGAACATTTCCGGCCCATTCAATATCCAGTTCCTCGCACGAGACAACGACATCAAGGTCATTGAGTGCAACCTTCGCGCTTCCCGCTCGTTCCCCTTCGTCAGCAAGGTACTGAAGCTGAATTTCATCGAGCTGGCCACGAAGGTCATGTTGGGCATTCCTGTAGAGAAGCCAGACAAGAACCTCTTTGACTTGGACTATGTAGGTATCAAGGCCTCGCAGTTCTCTTTCAACCGCTTGCAGAAAGCCGACCCCGTGCTGGGCGTCGACATGGCTTCGACAGGCGAGGTAGGTTGCATCGGAGATGACACATCGTGTGCTGTGCTCAAGGCCATGCTTTCAGTGGGTTATCGCATTCCACAAAAGAACATCCTCCTGTCTACCGGCTCTACGGAGCAGAAGGTGGATATGCTCCAGGCGGCACGTCAGCTGCAGCACAAGGGTTACAAGCTCTTTGCTACAGGCGGTACGTCGAAGTTCCTCACGGAGAACGGAGTGGAGAACACCCGCGTCTATTGGCCCAGCGAGAACGGACAACCTCAGGCACTCGACATGCTCCACAAGAAAGAAATCGACATGGTGGTCAACATCCCTAAGAATCTGACGGCGGGCGAACTAAGCAACGGTTACAAGATACGCCGTGCGGCTATCGACCTCAATGTTCCACTTATTACTAACGCCCGTCTTGCCAGCGCCTTTATCAATGCCTTCTGCACGATGTCGTTGGACGACCTGCGCATCAAGTCGTGGGCGGAATACAAATGAAACAATTTATCGTTTTTACATAGAGCATCCCCGGCGTTGTGTACGAATGCCGGGGATTATACCGTAAGAGTGGTTAAACGTTTCAGGAAAGTTTGAAGCGGATGCGCCAGCGCTTTTCTACCTCGTCCCAGTCGTGGCTGATGATGTGGAAAGTGCCTATTTCCGCTGTGTTAGCCACGTGCGTACCGATGCAGAGGCATTCGTCGTAATCGCCCACTTTCACCACACGCACCGTCTGTGAGGCGTCGTCGGGCAGGCGTTGCAGATCGAAACGGCCGCGGGCTTTTTCCTGAGTGATGAATTCCGTGGTGACATCCAAGTGCCGGCCAATGACTTCGTTCACGGCCTCTTCCAGCCGTTTCACATCTTCTTCCGTCGGTTGCCGTTCCAGTCGGTAGTCCAACTTGCTCTTTTTTCGCTCGATGTGTGCCGATATCGACCTTTCACACCCGAAAAGTCGTATCATAGTCTGATTGATGATGTGTTCACAAGTATGCATCGGCGGGTGTTCCTGTTTGTTGTGCTCGTTGAGCGTGGGTTGTTGTTCCATGTCGAAAAGTATTTTGTTGGGTTCGTTCATAAAAAGCCCTCATTCTCTGCGGGCAAAGAATGAGGGCATTCTTCAGATTTTATAGTTGTTTATCTGCAAACGTAGTACATGTCTGTCATCACAGCCAGTCTGGCATCGGCCACACCCTGTGCGTCCAGTGTAACGGTCAGATTTTCGCCGTTTGGCAGCGTCATCTGTGCCGTTCCGTCGTTGTTTAGGCGAACCAGTTCGGTGTTGACACCGTCTGCCACTACGTTCCACGTATTCTGGTCCTTGTCGTAAATCAGTTCCATTGATATCGTCTCGTCGCCTTCCTTTGTGATGGAATATCCGTTTTCCAGTGTCTCTACCAAGTAGTTCCCGTTCTCACCCTGCACTTTTTTAATGTCTCTGACGCTTGCCATCGGGTTGCTTCCGCTCCAGAATTCGATGGAGTTGATGACCAGTGCGTCAGCCAAGTAGCATACGCCGTAGACGGGAATGATATTGCAAGCCAGGTACACCAGTTCATTAACAAACTTGTTTCCAATATTCTGATTCCAATTTACGAGTCTGTTGTGCAGGCCGAAAGAACCGATACATGAACTGAAAAGGAACGCACCACAAATCATTGCGGCGGCAGCCATTTTAAGATTAATTTTCTTCATAATTTTTCTCCTTTATATTTAAGATAAAAAACTTTCTGCATTAGATGTGTGCAAATATACGCTTTTATCCATAAAATACTGTCAAATAGAAAGATTTTCTTTCCTTTTTTCTGTACCAATCGGCATTCGTAATTTCCTGGAGAATACCGGTGGTATAACAGGCTTTTTTCCTATATTTGCGCCACCGTTGCTGAAGCGTAAGTTTCGTGATGGATAAATGTAAAAAAGTAAGAATGAAAGTACGATTTATAAGTCTGGCCAGTGGTAGCAGTGGTAATTGCTATTACTTGGGCACCGGAAAATATGGCATTTTGATAGATGCAGGCATTTCAACTCGCAGCATTCGGAAAATCTTAAAGGAATACGGCATCGGTATGGAGACCATTCTCGCCGTGTTTGTTACGCACGACCATGCCGACCACATCAAAGCCTTGGGTGGTTTGGGTGAGAAACTGAATATCCCCATTTATACTACTGCACGTATCCACGAAGGTATTGGCCGCAACTATTGCATGACGGAAAAACTGTATACCTCCGCCCGTTATCTGGAGAAACAGACTCCCATGCAACTGGAGAATTTTCACATCGAATCCTTTGAAGTTCCTCACGACGGCATTGACAACGTAGGCTATTTTATTACGATTGGCGACAAGGCATTTGCTTTTCTGACCGACTTGGGTGAAATCACTCCCGTTGCAGCCGAATACATTCGTCGGGCTAATTATCTGGTGCTGGAAGCCAATTATGATGACGAGATGTTGCAAATGGGACCGTATCCTCCCTATTTGAAAGAACGTATCAGAAGCCGGACAGGGCATTTGAGTAATTCAGCCACTGCCCAGTTCCTAGCAGACCACTTTAGTGACCGGCTGCGTTACATTTGGTTGTGTCATCTCAGTAAGAACAATAATCATCCTGAACTTGCCTATAAAACGGTGGAATTGAAGCTACATGATTATGGAATTGTGGTTGGACAAGATGTCCAATTATATGTCTTAAAGCGTACCACACCTTCTGAGCTTTACGAATTTGAATAAAAGATACCGGTTTCATCGAAAAAAGCAGCCTTTTATTTGTCGGTTCGAATAAAAGAACTACCTTTGCCCCGCAAACAAAAAAACAGATGCACTCTTAGCTCAGTTGGTAGAGCAACTGACTCTTAATCAGTGGGTCCAGGGTTCGAATCCCTGAGGGTGTACCAATCAGACAGAGACAAAAAAAGCTTTTCTTTGGAAAGGTATTCGGGGTGTAGCGCAGTCCGGTTAGCGCACCTGCTTTGGGAGCAGGGGGTCGTGGGTTCAAATCCCGCTACCCCGACAACAGGTCAGATTTCATTAGAAATCAGGCCTGTTTTGTTTTAAAACAGGTTTCTCTGTATAAACAGATTGGCGCAGATTATCTTTTTCTGATCCGCGTCAATCTGTGTTAATCGGCAATGAAGACAACAATATCAAAGCAGGTACTTAGAACTGGAAGTAGTTCTTTGCATTGTTGTAGCATATGTCTTCAATCATCTGGTTGATACGATTCATTTCGCTGATAGGCAGTTCGCCATTTTCAACGTCTCGGCCTACGAGGTTGCACAGCGTGCGGCGGAAATATTCGTGGCGCGGGTAGGAGAGGAACGAGCGCGAGTCGGTCAGCATGCCTACGAAGCGGCTCAGCAGGCCCAGCAGGGACAGGGCGTTCATCTGTTTCTCCATGCCATCCTTCTGGTCGAGGAACCACCAGCCCGAACCAAACTGGATCTTGCCCGGCCACGTGCCGTCCTGGAAGTTGCCCAACATGGTGGCGATCACTTCGTTGGCACAGGGATTGAGGTTGTAGAGGATGGTCTTGGTGAGCTTGCTTTCGGTGTTCAGGCGGTCGAGGAACTTGGCCATCTTCTTGGCAGTGGTGAACTCGCCGATGGAGTCGAAACCTGTATCAGGGCCCAGGAGTTTGAACATCTTTGTGTTATTGTTGCGGATGGCTCCGTAGTGGTACTGCTGTGCCCAGCCTTTCTCCCAATCCATCTCGGCGAAGATGACCAGCATGGCCGACTTGAATTTCAGAATCTCTTCCTGCGTCAACTCATGGCCGCCATATACCTTATTGAAGATAGTTTTGATTTCGGCTTCGGTATAGTCCTCTGCATAGAACTCCTCAATGCCATGGTCGGACAGGCGGCAGCCTTGTTCGGCGAAGAAGTCGTGACGGCGGCGCAGGGCAACGATCATGTCGTCAAAGGTGGAGATGGTTACGCCGCTCACCTCGGCCAGCTTCTCAACGTAGGCGCGGAAGTCGGCAGGCACTTCGACGGCCATAGCCTTGTCGGGACGCCAAGCGGGCAGCATCTTGATTTCGAAGCCGCTCTCGCGCGTCTTTATATGGTACTCCAGCGAGTCAACGGGGTCATCCGTAGTGCAGACTGTCTCCACATGGTAGCGGCGCATCATGCCGCGTGCCGAATATTCGGGTTGGCGCAGCTTTTCGTTACACTCGTCGTAAATCTCACGGGCGGTCTGAGGATTGAGCACCTTGTTGATACCGAAGGCAGTCTTCAGTTCGAGGTGGGTCCAATGGTACAGCGGGTTGCGCATGGTGTAGGGGACAGTCTCGGCCCATTTCTCGAACTTCTCCCAGTCGGTGGTGTCCTTGCCTGTGCAATAGCGTTCGTCCACGCCGTTGGTACGCATGGCACGCCACTTGTAATGGTCGCCTCCAAGCCAGATTTCGGTCAGTGAACGGAATCGGTAGTCGTCGGCCACCATCTTGGGAATGAGGTGACAGTGATAGTCAATAATCGGCATCTTGGCCGCATGTTCGTGATAGAGCTTCTGTGCAGTTTCGGTCTGCAACAGGAAGTTTTCATCCATAAATTTCTTCATAACGTATGTGTTTTAAGTATCTAAAAATGTTACTTTCTCTCTATATAATTATATAACTCTGATTATAAAGTGAATAGGGGTTGCTCTCGATTTTATTTTTATTAACCGTTATCGAACACAAAAGTAGATATTTTACTTGGAGATACAAAATATTTCGTATCTTTGCGACGAATATTTATAATATTTAAGCTTTAGGCAAACTGCCCTTCAGTTCTAACAAACGAAGCAGAGATGGGAAACAAGTACTATACCATAAAAGACATCGCCCGCATGGCGGGTGTATCGGCCGGAACAGTAGACCGCGTGCTGCACAATCGCGGAGCCGTGTCAGCGGCCAGCCTGGAGAAAGTACGCAAGGTGCTCGACGAAATCAACTACCAGCCCAATATGTTTGCCATCGGCCTGGCGGCTAAGAAACGTTACAGCATTGTCTGCATCATACCTTATTATATAGCCTACGACTACTGGTATGCCGTAGCAGGAGGCATTGACCGTGCCGCACAGGAGCTGGCGCCCTACAACGTGACGGTGAGCTACCTCCATTACCTGCACGCCGACGAGGCTTCCTACAACCGGGTCTGCAAGCAGGTGCTGGACAAGGAATGCGACGCCGTGCTGATGGCACCCAACTTCCGCGAAGAGACCCTGAAGCTCACGTCCGCCCTCGATCGAAAAGGTATTCCCTATGCTTTCATCGACTTCAACATCGAACAGACGCATGCCTTGTGCTACATCGGACAGGACTCGCGCATGAGCGGATATATCGCGGCCAAGATACTGATGCAGCACTTTAAGGAAGGGCAGGAGCTGGCCCTCTTCCTGAACAATCAGAAGCAAAGCCCGGCCGAGATACAGATGCAGCGCAGGTTGGAGGGATTTATGCAATACCTGACCGAGAACCATGCGGGGCTGAACGTCCACGACGTGGTGCTCGACAAGAAGGACGCCGATGCCAATCACCGCACGCTCGACCGCTTCTTCGGACAGTGCCCGCAGGCTGTGCTGGGCGCGGTGTTCAACTCGCGCGTCTATCAGGTGGCCGACTACCTGCACGCTACGGGCCGGCACATGGAAGGATTGGTGGGCTACGACCTGCTGAAGAAGAACGTGGAGCGGCTAAAGACCGGCGAAGTGGACTACCTGATAGGGCAGCGGCCTGCCATGCAGGGCTATTGCGGAGTAAAAGCCCTGTGTACGCACATGGTGTTCAGGCGGCCGGTCACGACGACGCAATACATGCCCATCGACATACTAATCAGGGAAAACATCGACTACTATTTTGAATTTGAATAAACAAATAATACATAACTTTTAAAATATATATGAGTATGAAAGCATTGAACAAGCTGACGGCTCCCAAGAGCGCAGCACCCGAAAGAATTATCCAGTTTGGGGAAGGTAACTTCCTCCGTGCGTTTGTAGACTGGATTGTCTACAACATGAACCAGAAGACCGACTTCAACAGCAGCGTAGTCGTGGTACAGCCCATCGAAAGGGGGATGGCGGAATGGCTCAACGGTCAGGACTGCCTCTATCACGTCAACCTGCAAGGACGCCTGAACGGCGAGGCCGTCAACTCGCTGACGCGCATCGACTGCATCAGCCGCGCCCTGAACCCTTATTCGCAGAACGCGGCCTTCATGGCACTGGCCGACCAACCCGAAATCCGCTTTGTCATCTCCAACACGACCGAGGCAGGCATCGCTTTCGACCCCGGCTGCAAGTTCACCGACGCCCCGGCCTCGTCCTATCCCGGCAAGCTGACCCAGCTGCTCTACCGCCGCTTCAAGACCTTCAAGGGAGACAAGACGAAGGGCCTTATCATCATGCCCTGCGAACTGATATTCCTGAACGGACACCACCTGAAGGAGTGCATCTACCAGTACATCGAGCTGTGGAAAGACGACTTCGGCGCCGACTACGGGAAGTTCAAGACGTGGTTCACGAAGTACTGCTACGTATGCGCCACGCTGGTAGACCGCATCGTGCCGGGCTTCCCGCGCAAGGAGATTGCACAAATCCAGAAGAAGATCTGCTATGCCGACAACCTCGTGGTGCAGGCCGAAATCTTCCATCTGTGGGTCATCGAGGCTGCCGAGAACCTCTCGCTGCGCCAGCTGGCCCGCGAGTTCCCCGCCGACAAGGCCGGTCTGAACGTACTCTTCGTGAAGTCCGAGGCGCCCTACCATGAGAGAAAGGTGACGCTGCTCAACGGCCCGCACACCGTCCTCTCGCCTGTGGCCTACCTGAGCGGCGTGAACATCGTGCGCGACGCCTGCAACCACCCCGTCATCGGCAAGTACATCCACAAGGTGCAGTTCGACGAACTGATGCAGACGCTCAACCTGCCGATGGAAGAACTGAAGAAGTTCGCCGCCGACGTGCTGGAGCGATTCAACAACCCCTACGTAGACCATCAGGTGACGAGCATCATGCTGAACTCCTTCCCCAAATTCCAGACGCGCGACCTGCCCGGGCTGAAGACTTACCTGAAGCGCAAAGGCGAGCTGCCGAAGGGCCTGGTACTGGGTTTGGCTGCCATCATCACCTACTACAAGGGCGGCGTGCGGGCCGACGGTGCCGAAATCGTGCCCAACGACGCACCCGAAATCATGCAGCTCCTGAAAGACCTCTGGGCAACAGGCGACACCCGCCGCGTGGCCGAAGGCGTACTGGCTGCCAAAGACCTCATCTGGGGTGAACATGGCGACCTGAACACCATTCCCGGCCTGACCGACATGGTAACCGCCTTCCTGAACTCTATCCGGGAGAAAGGGATGCTTGAGACCGTGAAAAGCATCCTTTAAGGAAAAGGGAAACACATCCTTATATATCGGGCATCATTGAAACGAGTGCAGCAAGTCGCTTTCGGGCGTACCTGCTGCACGTTTGTTTTTATATCCTGTCCAATAATTGGACACCGGTGTCCAACAATTAGACATTCCGTCCGAAGCAAAGAAAATCCTCTCCGCTGATTGTCAGACATCTAACGTTCCTGGCACGCTTTCTGCATTATATATTGAAGGAAACGACGCATGACCTTTGATAAAGGGTATTCGTGACCCTTGATAAAGGGTATTCGTGACCCTTGATGAAGGGTGTTCGTGACCCTTGATAAAGGGTATTCGTGACCCTTGATAAAGGGTATTCGTGACCTTTGATAAAGGGTGTTCGTGACCCTTGATAAAGGGTGTTCGTGACCCTTGATAAAGGGTGTTCGTGACCCTTGATGAAGGGTGTTCGTGACCCTTGATGAAGGGTGTTCGTGACCCTTGATGAAGGGTGT
>NZ_CANRPM010000005.1 GCF_947632445.1 uncultured Bacteroides sp.
ACAACAGGGGAAAAACAACATGGGCAAACGTCTCTCGACGAGTGTATACTGTTGGACGCCCTAAATTGACCACTAACGTTTCCGCTTCTAAAGAGATGCTTCACCGATTGGAAAAAGGAAGCATCATGCGGAGCATAGGGTTAATAGTTCAGATACTCGACATCCATGTGGTAATCCCACTCTGTGAAGTACAGGTTGCCACCTGCCCACTCCACTTCGCCGCGCTGGAAATCCACCGTCTCGCTTCGCGGATATTTCTTTTCGGGCACGAGCGGCATGCCATAATCGGAGTTCACCACCATGCGCCACGAGTCGATGCCGCCTAAGTAGAAATAGGGCTGGCCGGCCTTTTCCGCATACGAAGCCAGGCCGAACGACTGGTCGACAGGCACCCAGCCGATGCCTTCGAAGTAGACTTCCGCCCAGTCGTGCAGGTTCCAGGCATGAGGTTGCATCATAAAGCCGCTCTGGAAGTGGGCAGGAATGCCCGCAATGCGACACAAAGTAATGAAGAGCAGCGTTACCTGACCGCAATCGCCATGACGATTGTCGAGCACATATTCAGGAATGTTGTCGATGGTAGAATACTCGCGAGCCGAGGCCCAAGGGAAGTGATCGTCCACCCAACGGAAAATGCGGCAGGCCTTCAAATAGGGATTATCTTCGCCTTCTGTCAAATTGTCAGCCAGCCGGAGCAGTCGGGGCGTGAAGACGATGTGACAGTCGCGTTCGGACGTATAACGCCGATAGAGTTCCGTTGTGGTATCATAGGGCAAGACATCAGAGGGACGAATGTCGTGCCACTCGCCATAAGAGGTGTATTCAAACGTTTCCGAGAAGACGGTAGGCTCTCCATTCACTGCCCGTTTCTCCATGTAGAGGGTGCTGTGCGTCGTGCCTTCAGAGGTCAGTGTGTACGAAGGTTCGCTGGCAGTTATCAGCTTCACGTCCTGCTGACGGAAAATATCCGTGCGCGGATAGGGCAACCAACAACGCACCACTTCGCCTGCAGGCACAGCATTGGTGTCGACGGTCAACGTATAAGTGATGCGCATGCGCTTGGGAGCAGCCAGGTATGAGCCGTTTCGTCCGTCGGCAGCAGCCAGAATTTCGGACAGGTTCTCAGCATTCACGCGGTCGTTGGTACTCACCGGTTCGCCTTCCTTGGCTAATTTCGTCTCACGGCATAGGGAGTCGATGCGGAAAAGATTGGGGCCCGCATTGCGGAAGTAACGCTTCTCGCCATCGAGCGTCATACACTCCAATGCGCCCGACTTCTCCCATTGTCGCATCTGTTCGTCGGTCACATCGGGCAGGTAACGACGGATGTAATCCTTCACTTGCGCCTCCGTCAGGCAGAAATCGGTCAGGAGACGATGGTGCAAGTCGGCCTCCCACGAGTAGGAAGCATCGGACGCCTTGCGGTTGCAGGCCGAAAAGACCAGCAGAAGCAAGACAAGATAAAGCAGGTTTTTCATATTGAATGGAAAATCATTAATCAGTAATCACCACCCCAATGCCAGGCAAATCGGGCAACACGATCTTTCCCTTGACCACTTCCATGCCGCGAAAGCGGTCGTTGGCTATCAGCAAATTGCCGTCGAGGTCGGCAAAATCGACCGCAGGCGAGAGCTGGGCAGCCGCCGAACATGCACATGAAGTCTCCGTCATGCAGCCCACCATCACCTTCATGTCGAGCGCACGGGCCAGGTTGAGCATCTTCCATGCTTCGCGCATGCCTGTACATTTCATCAGTTTGATGTTGATGCCCGTATAGACGCCTTTCAGTGCAGCTACATCCTTCAGGCGCTGGACGCCCTCGTCCGCAAAGATGGGCAGGGGACTCTGCCGGGTAATCCAGGCGATGTCGTCTATCCGCTCCTTAGGCATGGGCTGCTCCACCATGACAATGCCTTGCTCCTTGAGCCAGTATATCATGTCGAGGGCTTGCAGACGGTCGGTCCATCCCTGGTTGGCATCCACAGCGATGGGCAGGGACGTGACCGAACGGATGGTTTCGATCATCTCCTTGTCGTTGTCGCCTCCGAGCTTTACCTTGAGGATGTTGAAGCGGTCGGCACACTCTTTTGTTTTCTCACGAACCACATCGGCCGTGTCGATGCCGATGGTGAAGGTGGTCGAAGGCGCCTTGTCCTTGTTCAACCCCCAAAGTTTATACCAGGGTGCCTGCAAGAGTTTGCCCACAAGGTCGTGCAGGGCGATGTCCACCGCTGCCTTGGCCGCCGCATTACTCTCAGACAGGCTGTCGACATAAGCCAGAATATCCTCCATCTGGAAGGGGTCTGAGAACCGGCCAATGCCTTCCTGCACCCGCCTTAGAAAGGCCATCACGCTGTCCATCGTGCCCAATTCCTTCTGCAAGTAGGGCGGCATGGAAGCCTCGCCATAGCCGATAACACCGTCATACTCCAGCTCCACCTGCACGTCGGGCGTCGTACTGCGTGAATAGGCAGCCACGGTAAAGACATGGCGCAGCTTCAATTCGTAAGGGAAGAAGCGCAACTTCATCTGTGCCCCCACTCCACTCTTTCTGTTCAGATTGAACCATGCGCCCTGTTTCTTTTCAACAGCCAGCGCCTCGTTTATCACCATGCCTGAACCCAATGCGGCAAAGGCCGCCGTCTTCAGGAAATCTCTTCTGTTTTGCATTGTATCCTTATATGTTTCAACGTTTCTGAATTTGTTCGTCCGCCAGCGGCGGCATCCTCTCGACAAAGCAGTGCTTTGCAGAGAAGAAAACGGTGTTTTGCGAAGGGGAAAGCAATACTTTCCTGTTCACCACCGATAGTAAGGGTTCTCGTCCGTCGTGCTCAGCCCCTTCTCCTTATTTATAGAAGGAAGCACGCGCACGGCGAAAAGCAGGCGCCCCAGGTTGAATTCATCGAACAGTTCGTCCTGCGGGTCGAAGCTGCTGATGTGCACATCGCCCTGCGAATGGATAAAGCGGCGGCCTCCAACGTAAAGGGCCACGTGCACGACACGCTCCTTGCGTTCGGCCGTAGCCTTGCTTCCGAAGAACACAAGGTCGCCCGGCCGGAGGTTGGAGAAGTCGGGAGCGATGTCGATATGCTGCCCCACATAAGCCTGCTGGGAGGCATCGCGGGGAATGATGATGTCGTGCATGAAGAACACTGTGCGCACGAAGCCGCTACAATCCACGCCCTTCGACGAGGTGCCTCCCCATAGATAAGGCACGCCCGTCAGCGTATGGGCCGTGCGGATGATGCCGGCAGCGTCCCGCTTCAGGCTCTTGCGCCATTCGCTTTCAGGCAAAGCGGCAGCCTTTTCCACATAGCCCCGGCGACCGTCGGGATAGGACACGAGATAGAATCCACCCTTTGTGCCTTCCAGCTTCAGGCGATTGCCTGCCACAACGTCGGACACCGTCTGCGAGCGGCGGTCGGGCCGGGAGTAAACGAAACCGTAATGCGACGTGACAACCACCTTTTCTGCCCGGTTCCAAGCCGTCAATTCCTCACGGGTGACGGGCAGAACACTGACACGATGCGTCCAGGCGATGTAGTCGTCGGGGGTCTGGACGCGATACCATCCGTCGCGTTCGAGCACGCGCACAGGCATGCCCAGCAGGGCTTGCGTCATCATCTCCGACGAGTAGTCGGGCTGTACGTGCAGGCTGGCTACGGAGAGATTGACGATACCATAGGTTTTTCCTTCGAGCGCAGCCTCGTCGGGCAGCACCTTCAGGCAATCCATCACTTCGTAGCCCTCTTTCGACAAAGCCGTTATCAGCTCAGCCTTGGCGGAAGGTGAGGTAGTCTCGCCACGAAGCATCACGCGCTTACCGTCGAATGTATAGTCTGTCTTGAAGAGGGCGACACGCCCGTCAGGGGCATACTTCTGTTTGAGGCTGTCCGTCAGGGCGGCCACTTCGGGCGGAACGTCCCCGTTGGCAGCATAAGTCCTTGTTGCGACCGGCAAGGAGCAGAAGAGCAAAAAGGCAAGAATAAGATAGCTTTTGTTCATGAAATGTCTGTTTGCTGGTGATTAGCAGTAGCAAATCTATGAATTATTTTCCATAATTCCTGTGTTTTCGCTGCGAAAATCGTACTTTTGCCGCCATAAAGCAGTTGGCCGGTCTGCCGCCTGCACTATAGTGTGCATGAGGAAAGTCCGGGCAACACAGAGCGTCCCACTTCCTAACAGAAAGCTGTCCGCAAGGGTAGAGTAACGCAGAAGAAAAGAACCGCCCTCTTTTTGGGAAGGAGGGTAAGGGTGAGAAGGCGGGGTAAGAGCCCACCAGTCTTGTGGCGATACAAGGGCTGTGCGTCTTGGGAGTTGTAAGGTCATGTAAACCGGCGCAAGAAGAGTTGCTCGCTCGATGCCGGAGGGTAGACCGCTAAAGCGCGTATGGTGACATACGGCTCAGATAAATGGCAGACACCTTATCCCCCTCGGACAAGGCACAGAACCCGGCTTACAGGCCAACTGCTTTTCTTTTTATTTAACGTGAGTTCGATATAAGAATATCCCTTTTTATCAGCTATCTTGTCTATGAAAGCTCCCAAATCACTTTGGAAATAATCCGGGAGGGGCCCAAAATAGTCCTGTCAACAAAATCGCCTGATTATCAATGGATATTGTTGACAGGACTGAGTCTTTGGTAAACATTTCCGTGAAAAAATAAAAAATACCTTGTCTTTAAAGGCAGCCTATTTTTTATTGTATTTCATAAAGTTTGTACAGCTCCTGTCACCGTCGACGTAACTTGCTGATAATGAAGCGATATTGTTGACAGGACTAAAAATGTTTTTTTTGCGATGATAATTATTGCTTTCAATCTTTGTTTCCCATTATAAAAACCGTTACTTACATCCGTCGTCCCTTGGCCTGCCTTTATTTCCCCCGATACCAATCCAGAGCAGGCCGTCCGTCGTCTCACTTCCCGGATTCACCGCTGCCGTTCGCCCTACGCCGAACTGACGCGGGGCCCGGCCCATCATGGAATACTTGGGCGAACCCTGACGCCGTGCTTCGTCACTCTCTGACGATGTGCTTCGTTCCCTCCTCATACAGCACTGCATGACACCTTCACGAAGCACTGCGTCGGGACTTCAGGAAGTGCTGCGTGGCGGAGTAAGGGAATAGCGAGTGGAAATAGCAATAAATAGGTAGGATTGTTTGATTTCATCGAACTCACGTTAAATTACGCTTGAGAGAGGAACTTGCAATGCTATTAGGATTATTTGAAAGCAATTATAGGAATTACTTTTGTAGTTCCATATTTTTGATACTTATAGTTCCCAATTTGTCTTGCACATTTCCCTTGAGGAGCTTTAATCACTTGTTTGTCATAAAAATTACTACCCTTTTGAGCTAATATTAAGACTTCTAAGTCGGAAGTATATATAGTTCCTGAAAGAATTTCTCTAATTTCCAACGCAATAGCATCACCAGACTCCAAAACTTTCTGCACTTCAAAATTTTTCCTGCTTACACATTCGCCCGGCTTGTCAAACAATGTTTTTCCAGATGTAATAGCTTCATCTGATCTCAGTCGTTTTACATTATCAATTATCCTAATAGCTGGCACTGTTCTTTCGATTTCTATGATGTTGCTGTATCTATAAGTTCCCACATGTTGAGCGCGTTGGTCGCTTTTGAGAACGATTTCTTGGCCGTCATAAAATTGTTGTTTTTTGTTTGGTATAATAAAAACGGTTGGACCAAAATAATCATTGGCGCAAGCTAATGCACACCCTTCTATTACTTGGGATACTTTAAATTGTGAATATTCCATATAATCTCCAGGCTCTTCAAACATTTCAAGTCCAATAATTCCAGAATTGTCAGACAGATTGCCGCAGAATGAAAAAGCAAATGTCAGTATAATGCCTGTGATTATACCAAGCACATAAATTATCCATTTTTTCATATTTGATGATAGGTTGAGAATACAAAAAAGCTACGCTATCCAAGCAAAGCCTGTAAAATAGCAGAAGATTTTGTATGTTGTGTTAGTTAGTTCTTTAGGTTATTAGCGCAGTGCTCCTCTTTTTGTTTTTAAATATCATCCAAATCTTTTTTGATTTTGGCCTTAACATTTTGAGAATCACGATAACGAATCATTACTCTACCTTCATAATAGCTAGAAGTTTCTATCGACAATTCAATGTCTCCACCTGTTACTTTCCATGTACTTCTCCACACAACTCTTCCTTGACGGACTTCTATCATTAAAGCGGTATTGGAATCATTGATAGCAGGGTTCTTTTCTTTTGAATTGGTTGGCTTGCCATATTTACGAGTGTATAAATCCTTATAATAGCTATAAGTGTTAACGAGCGTTTTCCATTCATCACTTGGATCAAACAATACGACTACGGCAAATACGTTTTTCCCATCATCAGTAGCTTTCACGTCTATAGTCGCATTGCGACCAGTAAAGTCTCCCATAAACAATGCAAGATTGTCTTCACTACCAACAGATGTAAATCCTTTAGCTTTTATTTTTTGACAGAATTCTGTCATACTTCCCTCAATGGGAATACCTTTGAAAGAAAGATGCTCTTGCGCCATAATATTGATTACAGCAAAGAGCAATGCGAATGTGACTAAAATTTTTTTCATTTTATTTTTAAGTCAATGGCTCTTTTAGTTCCAGTTGAGCCGTTAATTATGCAGAAGCGTGGAACTGCAATGCTACCACGTCTAAGTTGGAGGTCGTAGGAAAAACCTTTAGTACGGATATGATAATAGCAGTCCACGCTATAGCGTGAGAACCACTATGCCTTCTCTCGTACTAAGCTCGAAATTTCCTACGTTTCCAACTTACAAGTCAAGCATAACGCTTCTTTCTTTTCTAATATGTCTTGGATAGAGTTGCCTCAATCCGACTGCAAATTTACAAAAAAATCGTAATAATAAGCCTTGTATGGGCAAATTATTGTGACTTAGGTGTGTAATATTTAATGCTTGAAGCAGCAAAAACCACCGGAATGGAACAGGATAAGAACAACCGTCATCTCAGCATCACTCATGCGGTTAGGCTTGTTGCAATGTTTGGTCTTCCTGTCTACAATCATATATTTTCCCTGTTACAATGTAAATTCCTTGCAAAATACACCTCAGGCATGAATTGCACAAGATGAAACAGAGCGTTTATCATCTCCGTAATAGTCTGTGCAATCCACGCCTGAAGAAAACAACAAACAGAAGAAATATGTCTTAAGGAGCAACCTCCAATATCAATTTTCCTGTCCGCAAGCCTTTAGCCCTGGCTTCAAAAATAAGGTTGCCTTCCTGCGAACCGCTCTGTACGATGGCCGTCAGCTGACCGCTGAAAGCGTGCATGCGCGGCAGGTGAAAAAGATCCAGACAGGTGGCATCACCGTTGGCCGTAGCACGATAGGTACCGGCTCCTTTGACGGAGAAGTTCACCAAGCGGTTGTCGGCCGGACAGAGATTACCGTCCTTGTCCACTACACGGACGGTGATGTAGGCCAGATCCTTTCCGTCAGCTGCGAGTTGCATGCGGTCGGCCGTCACTTCCAGGTGATGGGGCTTGCCGGCCGTGCGCACAATCTTCTCTTCGACGGGACGGCCTTCCTTGTCGTAGGCCACGACTTTCAGTTCACCGGCTTCGTAAGGCACATCCATCCACATCAGGCGGTAGCGGCGCTGCAACCACAAATCATCCTTTTCTTTCAACGAAAGCGCTGTTTTCGCATCCAGTTTACGCTGTTTTCCGTAGCTCTTCCCGTTGACAAAGAGTTCGGCTTCGGGGTAGTCGGTATAGACAAAGACGGGCGTGTTCTCCCCTTCCCTGCCGGGCCAGGTCCAGTGGGGAAGCACGTGCAGGGTGTTGCTGCGCTTGTTCCAAAGGCTGCGATAGAGGTAGTAGCGGTCTTTAGGCTGGCCGGCCAGGTCGATGATTCCGAACACGGAGCTATGGCTGGGCCACGCATTGGTGTCATAAGGCGAAGGCTCGCCCAGATAGTCGAAGCCGGTCCATACGAACTGACCGAGTGTCCAGTCATAGTCGTCGGCCAGGGCGAAATCCTCGTCGGGTACGTTCGACCACGAGCAGGCCTCCAGGTCGTAGCCGGAGCATTGGTGGTCGTCATACATGGCCTGCTTCTTCAGTCCGACGGGAAACTTATAGATGCCGCGCGAGCTGACGGTGGAAGCCGTTTCGGAACCCAACACCAGGTTTTGCGGCAATTGGCCATAGGCTTCCGCATAGCGGTGCGTGCGGTAGTTGAAACCGGGCACGTCGAGCAGGGCGGCAAAGCCGTTGCTCAAGACGCACGACACCTGATCCATGCCGCAGGTAACAGGGCGCGTGGGGTCTTCGCGGTGGCAGATGTCCTGCAGGAACGAGGCCACCTTGTAGCCTTCGGGGCTGCACTGGGTGGGCACTTCGTTGCCGATGCTCCACATCACCACGCTGGGACTGTTGCGATACCGGCGGAGCATGTTCACCATATCCCGCTCCGCCCATTCGTCGAAGAAGCGGTGGTAACCGTTCTCACACTTGGCGATGTTCCACTCGTCGAAAGGTTCGAGCATCATCATGAAGCCCATTTCGTCGCAGAGCTGTACCAATTCGGGGGCAGGCATGTTGTGGGAAGTACGGATGGCGTCGCAACCCATATCCTTAAGCAACGTCAGCTGGCGGCGGAGGGCTGCCACATTGACGGCGGCGCCCAACGGACCGAGGTCGTGGTGGTTGCATACTCCCTGAAACTTGCGGTGCTGTCCGTTAAGGAAGAAGCCTTTATCCGCCACCAGCTCAATGCTGCGAATACCAAAGCGCGTGACGTATTCGTCCACCTGACGGCCGTCTGCGTAAATCTTCGAAGAGGCCTTATATAAATAAGGTGTTTCGGGACTCCACAACCGGGGCTTTTCCACGAGGAAATTCTGCTCGAAAGGTTGGCCGTGATTGATTTTCATCGTATTGTCCTTCATAGCCACCACCTGCCCGTCCGGCGAGAGGATTTCGGTGACAATGCGCACATCCTGCCGACCGACACCTTCGACAGTGGTCTTGAGGCAGACAGAAGCATAGTCGGCGGCTACGTGAGGCGTGGTGAGCCGGGTACCCCACACGGGCACATGCACCGGCTCCGTCGCCACGACGTGCACGTTTCTGTACAGGCCCGCCCCCGGATACCAACGGGAAGACTGAGGGCGGTTCTCCAGCCGCACGGCCAAAAGGTTCTTGCGACCGTCCTTATATAAATAAGGTGTAACGTCGCAATGGAATGAATTGTAGCCGTAGGGCCAGAAGCAGGCTTCCTGCCCGTTGACGTAGACATGCGCCTCGCTCATGGCGCCGTCGAACACCAGCGACACCTGCTTGCCCGCAGGAGCGTCGAACGTGGTGCGATACCACCCCACACCCACGTAGGGCAGACCGCCCGTGCGACCCGTTTTCACCGAGGCGGCCGTCTCAAGGTTCTGCGTCACGGCCACGTTCTGCAAGTCGTGGTTCCGGTCGAAAGGGCCGTAGATAGCCCAGTCGTGGGGCACGCTGACCGTTTCCCACTTCGTGTCGTCAAACTCCGGCTTCATGGCGTCGGCCACGTCGCCCTTTGTAAATCTCCAGTTCTTCTCCAACAACGTCTCCGTGCGTTGCTGGGCGGCCATCATCCAGGCCGACAAGAGGCAACACAAGGTTGCCAACATTCTTCGGTTCATACGTTTATCAATATTTAAAGGCATCCATTATTACGGTAGGCTTCCCGTCTGCGGTGAAGGCACCCAAGCGGTATTGGCCCGGCTTGCACTCAGGCTCCCAGTAGAACACTCCCTTGCATCGGCCGGCCGTCTGTTCGCGGCATTCCTTGATGATGCGTGCCAGCTGCTCCTTGCCCTGCCGAAGAACGGCGTTGTCAGCCAGATTGCCATTATCGTCGGCACACTCCATGCCCGTCTCCACCACCATCACGTCGCAATCGTAACGGGTGCTGACGGCCTTGATATTGTCGATACACTCAGTAATGGTACGTTCGGCCGTATATTCGGGGTGCGACTCCCTCGTCCAATAAGGATAGAGCGACATGCCTATCATGTCCCATTTGCCTCCGTTCTTCTTTAGCTCGTCGAAGAACCAAGTATAGAGGTTCTTGTCGTATCCATTATCCAAATGGACAATGACGATGGCTTCGGGGCAGACGGCCTTGACAGCTTCATAGCCCGTATTGATGAAAGCGGCCAGATTGGCCCAGTTGGCCGGATATTTGACGGCAGTCGAAGTGCTGTTCAAGCCTTTCACATCACACTCTTTCACATCATACGAAGCACCGCTGAGCGAGGCATCCTCGTCCCACAACATACCCGGACGGATTTCGTTGCCCACCTGCACCCATTTGGGCGTGATGCCTTCGGCCTTCAGAGCCTGAAGCACGTCGGTGGTATGGGCGGCGACAGCCTGTTTCAACTCATTCAAAGCCAATCCTTTCCACGAGGCAGGCTTGTGCTGCTGGCCGGGGTCTGCCCACCAATCGCTATAATGAAAATCGATCATTACACCCATACCCAAAGCATGGGCACGTTTGGCCTTCACCACAAGGTCGGCCGTATTGCACCAGTTGTTGTGTTCTTCCGGGTTGACCCACACGCGCAAACGGACGGCATTGAGGCCACACTCCTTCATCAGAGCTGTGCATTCGCGCTCCTCGCCGGCCTCGTTGTAGAAACGATGGCCTTGACTTTCCATTTCGGTCACCCAACTGATATCGGCTCCCAAAGCAAACTCCAAGCTTTCCGAACCATTCCCATTTTCTTTTCCATTGTCCTCCTTTGAGGAATTGTTATTGCCGCAAGCCAACAATAAACAGGCTCCAACAAACAATCCCGAAATAACATGACGTTTCATAACAACTACTTTTAATGATTTAATCGCTCTCAAAGATAATGAATGCAAACGACTCACGCAACACAGTAAGTTTTTTCCTTCACCATAAATAAAAAACAAAACGCCTCAACAGCATGCGACGCAATCGTTTGCGAAAACAGATAACCCGATAGTTTTCAATCCATAAAACAAAATCCGATAATTCCTCTATTTTTGCAATGAAAATATAGCAACCTGTAGCCTTTCCCCTTTGCAAGACAAAAATTATTGTCTACCTTTGGATGGAAAATACCTATGTATATGAACAAACCTCAAATCACCATTAAAGACATAGCACATGCCTTAAACGTTTCTCCATCGACCGTATCGCGGGCTTTGAAAAACAACCCGGACATCAGCCTGGAAACGCGCGACCTGATTCACGCCTATGCCCGCGAGCACAATTACAAGCCCAATATACAAGCTGTGAACCTGAGAGCCGGACGAAGCAATACCATCGGGGTCATCGTTCCGCAGATAGTACATTACTTCTTCTCATGTGTACTCAGCGGCATCGAACAAGCATCGTCGGAAGCCGGATACAACATAATCGTTGCCCAAAGTAACGAATCGTATGAACAGGAAGTGAAGATTGTCCATTCATTTCTCGCGGCCCGCGTATGCGGAGTTATCACGTCCTTAGCCAAAGAGACCTCCCACTACGAACACTATCAGGAATTGTTGGATAACAATATTTCCATCGTGTTCTACGATCGTATCTGTACCGGCATCAAGACAGAACGGGTGGTAGTAGACGATTATGCCGGTTCTTTTGCTGCGGTAGAATACATGATACGAACAGGGTGCAAACGAATTTACTTCTACGCTTCATCACCTCATCTTGAAATCACAAAAAACCGGCGTAACGGTTATCTGGACGCCATGAAGAAGTATAAAATACCCGTCGACAATTCCATGATTATCCTCTGTGACACACGGGAACGGGCCGTCGCCATTACTCCCGACCTGCTGAAGAGCCCTGAGCGGCCGGACGGCTTCTTTGCCATCAATGACGAAACGGCAGCGGGCATTCTTCATGCCTGCAAGGCGGCCGGCATCAAGGTTCCTGACGAAGTCTCTATCTGCGGATTTACCAACGGAGATATTGCCCAAAATACAGACCCCAAACTGACAACCGTAGAACAATACGGAGAGGAGATAGGAAGAAGCGCCTTCAATCTCCTTTACGAGAAACTGGAGGGGAAGGCGAAGAGCCCGAACAGAATCGTGCGTACCAAATTGGTAATCAGAGGTACAACCAAATGAAACAATCTAAAAACATAATATGACCATGAAAGCAAAACCTGATTTAAGTTTCTGGAAGCTGTGGAATATCAGCTTCGGTTTTTTCGGTGTACAGATAGCGTATGCCTTGCAAAGCGCAAACATCAGCCGCATATTTGCGACATTGGGGGCCGACCCCCATTCTTTAAGCTATTTCTGGATACTGCCTCCTTTGGCGGGCATCATTGTCCAGCCTATTGTCGGAGCAGCCAGCGACCGCACATGGACACCCTTCGGACGACGCATTCCCTATCTATTCATAGGCTCGCTCATCGCCGTACTCGTGATGTGCCTGTTGCCCAATGCCGGCAGTTTCGGCATGAGTGTAAGTACCGCCATGATTTTCGGTCTCCTTGCCCTTATGTTTCTCGATACTTCCATCAACATGGCCATGCAGCCGTTCAAGATGATGGTGGGCGACATGGTAAACGAAAAACAGAAAGGCCTGGCCTATTCCATTCAGAGTTTCCTTTGCAATGCCGGAAGCCTCGTCGGCTATTTGTTCCCCTTCTTTTTCGCCTGGATAGGAATCCGAAATACAGCCTCACAGGGAGTCATCCCCGACTCTGTCATTTACTCTTTCTACATCGGAGCCGCCATCCTTATCCTGTGTGTCGTCTATACCTCGGTCAAGGTCAAGGAAATGCCTCCCAAGCAATATGCCGAATATCATGGCATCAGCGAAAAGGAAGAGAAAACAAACATGCTGAAACTTTTGGTCAAAGCCCCCAAAACCTTTTGGACAGTCGGACTGGTACAGTTTTTCTGCTGGTTTGCTTTCATGTTCATGTGGACCTATACGAACGGCAGCATCGCAGCCAACGTTTTCGATG
This sequence comes from uncultured Bacteroides sp., assembly GCF_947632445.1. Taxonomy (GTDB): domain Bacteria; phylum Bacteroidota; class Bacteroidia; order Bacteroidales; family Bacteroidaceae; genus Bacteroides. The sequence continues at coordinate 13,000 of NZ_CANRPM010000005.1, forward strand.
CCCCTACCGTAGAACATGCCGTAAACGGGGTAAAGAAGGTACTGCTCGACACCACCAGCCGGGAATATCAGGCGGCAGCCAACTGGGTCGGCGTGCTCTTTGCAGTCCAGGCCATCGGTTCCGTCCTGTGGGCCGTCTGCATTCCGCTGTTCAAGAACCGCCGGCTGGTCTATTCACTCAGTCTCGTATTGGGCGGAATCGGATTTGTTTCCACTTACTTCATACACGACCAACACGTCCTGTTCTTCTCATTCATCCTGATAGGTTGCGCCTGGGCAGCCATGCTGGCCCTTCCTTTCACCATTCTCACCAATTCGTTAGGCGGCAGCCATTTGGGCACCTACCTGGGACTTTTCAACGGCACCATCTGCATTCCGCAGATTGTAGCAGCCGCCTTAGGCGGTACGGTCTTAGCCCTGTTCACTCCCGAAGGCGGTCTGCCTCCCGAAATCAATATGCTTGTCACGGCCGGTATCATGTTGATAGTCGGAGCGGCCTTTGTCTGCCTGATTAAAGAAAGGAAATCCGAATGAGAAAGGGTGAAGTGTCTCCTTTCGGAGGGTCGGGTATGTCCCGATTCGGCACCTTATGTATATATTTATTACCGGTATGGAATACCCTTCCCTGTCGATTAAGTTGATCGACGACGATCGATTAAGTTAAGCGACGATGATCGATTAAGTTAGTCGATGATGATCGATTAAGTTAAGCGATGATGATCGATTAACTTAAGCGATTAGACCCCCTCCAGAACACCTTCTGGCGGGGGTTCGGAATGTCTTTTTTTGACGATGGGAAATGGGGGAAAACAGCCGGAACGGATGTCCGTTTTGTAATTGTTTTTTATCCGGTTGCGCGAATGCTTGCCAACCTCTTTCAGTGACCCGGGTGGGACTCAAACCCACGACCTTCAGAACCGGAATCTGACGCTCTATTCACTAAGCTACCAGGCCTTAATTGCGCGGCAAAAGTATAAAAAATATCCGCACTCTCCTAATATATGCCTGCTTTTTTCAAGATTATTTTGCAGGGAAAGACCGTCGTTTATACTATTAAAAGGAAACACAAAACAAAAATACGCAATCACATTGATATTTTATCCGGCGAAACGGATGCACCGAATAATATTTTATCTATATTTGCCAACCAAATTAACAACATAACTTTAAAAACCATATCCCTATGAGTTATCTGATAACGCCCGAAGACTATAAACCGCTGTTAGACCTGAAGCAGACGGAACTGGGCATCAAGCAAATCAAAGAATTCTTCCAGATAAACCTGTCTTCGGAACTCCGCCTGAGACGTGTCACGGCTCCCCTGTTCGTGCTGAAAGGCATGGGCATCAACGACGACCTGAACGGCGTGGAGCGTCCCGTCTCCTTCCCTATCAAGGACTTGGGCGAGGCGCAGGCCGAAGTGGTGCATTCGCTGGCCAAATGGAAACGCCTCACGCTGTCCGAATACAACATCGAACCGGGTTACGGCATCTACACCGACATGAACGCCATCCGGGCCGACGAAGAGCTGGGCAACCTGCACTCGCTCTACGTGGACCAGTGGGACTGGGAACGCGTCATCACGGCCGCCGACCGCAACATAGACTTCCTCAAGGAGATAGTTACGCGCATCTATGCCGCTATGGTACGCACGGAATACATGGTTTATGAAATGTATCCCCAAATCAAGCCCTGCCTGCCGGAAAAGCTGCACTTCATCCATGCCGAAGAACTGCGCCAACTCTATCCCGCCATGTCTCCCAAAGAACGGGAACAGGCCATTACGAAAAGATATAAAGCCGTATTTCTCGTAGGCATCGGCTGCAAGTTGGGCGACGGAAAGAGACACGACGGACGCGCCCCCGACTATGACGACTATACGACCCCCGGCCTGAACGGTCTGCCCGGCCTGAACGGCGACCTCCTGCTTTGGGACGAACCCCTGCAACGGAACATCGAACTGTCTTCCATGGGCATCCGCGTGGACAAGGCATCCCTGCTCAAACAACTGAAACTGGCGGGAGAAGAAAAACGGCTGGAGCTTTATTTCCACAAACGCCTGATGGACGACACCCTGCCGCTATCCATCGGAGGCGGTATCGGGCAGTCGCGCCTCTGCATGTTCTATCTGCGCAAGGCACACATCGGCGAAATTCAGGCCAGCATCTGGCCCGAACAGATGCGCCGGGAGTGCAGCGAACACAATATCCATCTGATTTAAAGACATAAAACCGATCGACAATCCCATGAACGTTCAAATAGAAGAGAGCTGGAAAAGACGCCTGCAACCCGAATTCGACAAAGATTACTTCGCGACCCTGACCGACTTCGTGCGAACCGAATATCGGAACGGTACCGTATATCCTCCGGGCAAACTCATATTCAATGCTTTCAATCTTTGTCCTTTCGACAAAGTGAAAGTGGTCATCATCGGCCAAGACCCCTATCATGGTCCGGGACAGGCACACGGCCTCTGCTTCTCCGTAAACGACGGAGTGGCCTTCCCGCCGTCTTTAGTCAATATCTTCAAAGAAATCAAAAGCGACACAGGCACCGACACACCCTCCACCGGCAACCTGACCCGCTGGGCAAAACAAGGTGTGCTTCTGTTGAACGCCACCCTGACGGTACGCGCCCATCAGGCCGGTTCTCACCAGAACCGAGGTTGGGAAACCTTTACCGATGCCGTCATCCGCCTGCTGGCAGAAGAAAAAGAGCATTTGGTCTTCATCCTGTGGGGCGCATACGCCCAGCGTAAAGGGGCCTTCATCGACCGCAACCGTCATCTGGTGCTGACTTCGGCCCATCCGTCCCCTCTCTCCGCCTACAACGGCTTCTTTGGAAACAAACACTTCAGCCGCACAAACGAGTACCTGGAGACACACGGAGAAACTGCCATCCAATGGTAAGCCAACTTTAAAGAGATATGTGGAAGCCGTCAACGAACTGCACCCCAAAAGTCTTCTGTCCGACTTTTGGGGTGCATTAGAGCGGAAAACGAGACTCGAACTCGCGACCCCAACCTTGGCAAGGTTGTGCTCTACCAACTGAGCTATTTCCGCAATTATCTGACTTAAAATCTGGGTGCCCAGAACAGGACTCGAACCTGCATGCCTCTCGACACACGCACCTGAAACGTGCGCGTCTACCAATTCCGCCACCTGGGCATTGGGATGTTATAATCATTTCAATGGAGCGGAAAACGAGACTCGAACTCGCGACCCCAACCTTGGCAAGGTTGTGCTCTACCAACTGAGCTATTTCCGCAGTTTTCATGCCGTGTGAAGAGAAGGAGACTCGAACTCCCACGGCATAATTGCCACTACCCCCTCAAAGTAGCGCGTCTACCAATTCCGCCATCTCTCCAGACCTTTCAATCTTTCAAAGAACCGACTACAAAACCTGGTGCCCAGAACAGGACTCGAACCTGCATGCCTCTCGACACACGCACCTGAAACGTGCGCGTCTACCAATTCCGCCACCTGGGCATTGGGATGTTATAATCATTTCAATGGAGCGGAAAACGAGACTCGAACTCGCGACCCCAACCTTGGCAAGGTTGTGCTCTACCAACTGAGCTATTTCCGCAGTTGCGGTTGCAAAGGTAGGTGTTTTTCGTAAACCTGCAAACATTCCGGTTACTTTTTTGCCAAAGAATTTCAAACGGGTAAGCAGCCTTTTGATTATCAGTCCATTCTGTCACGATAATCTTCGTAAGAATATTGTTTAAATATCTTGGCCTCGCCCTTTTCAGTCCACATTCCGATGGCAGGATGCCGGATTCCGTTGAACATATTAGTCTTGACGGTAGTGTAATGAATCATGTCCTCGAATACAATCCGTTCGCCGACCTGCAATTCATGGTCGAAGCTCCAGTCGCCCATATAGTCGCCGCTCAAGCAGGAATTGCCGCCCAGCCGGTAGACATACGGCCCATCCTTCCCCATTCGTGCGCCGTGTACGGCAGGCTGGTAGGGCATCTCCAGACAGTCGGGCATGTGACAGGTGAAGCTCACGTTCAGAATAGCGGTACGGATGCCTCGGTTCTCCACAATGTCCACCACCTCGGACGTCAGCACGCCTGTCTGCCACGTGAAGGCCGAACCGGGTTCAAGGATGATGCGCAGGTTGGGATAACGCTTTCTGAGACCCTTTAGCAAACCGATGAGATGCTCCACGTTGTAGTCCACGCGGGTCATCAGATGGCCGCCACCCAAATTGAGCCACTTCAGTTGAGAAAACCAGCGGGCAAACTTCTCTTCCAGATGCACCAGCGTGTGCTCCAGCTCGTAGGACGACGACTCGCAATGGCAGTGGCAATGGAAGCCTTCGATACCCTGCGGCAGGCAGTCGGGCAGCTGCTCGGCCATGACACCGAAGCGAGTACCGGGAGCGCAGGGATTGTAGAGTTCAGTCTCCACCTCCGAATATTCTGGATTTACGCGGATGCCGCACGAAATGCCGCTTCCCTCAGCCTCCACCCTCGGATAGAAGCGGCGGAACTGCGACAGGGAGTTGAACGTGATGTGGCTACTGCATCGCATGATTTCGGGGAAGTCGGCTTCGGTATAGGCCGGCGAATAGGTGTGCGCCTTGTTTCCGAACTCTTCGAGTGCCAGACGCGCCTCGTAGACGGAACTGGCCGTAGAATGGTCGATGTACTCGCGGAAGATGGGGAACGAGCGCCACATGGCAAACGACTTGAAGGCGAGGATGATTTCCACGCCGGCACGGTCGGCCACGCTTTTAATGAGTGTCAGGTTTCTGCGCAACAACTCTTCTTCCATGATGTAGCAGGGAGAAGGGAAAAGGGTAAAGTCTATCATGTATCTGTCTTTATTCATATTCTTGTAAAGCACTTATATTATTGAAATGCTTTTCCGAGGCTTATCCGATGACCTTGAAGCGGGCAAAGCGCAGAAGCAGCTGTTTCTCGCCCGCATGCTCGAAGCGGATGGTAGCCTTGGCATTGTCGTCTGCGCCTTCCACCCGCAACACTTCGCCGCGACCGAAACGCTCGTGCTCAATGATCTGTCCGACTTGCAGGCCTCCCCTGCCCGACGAAGCCGGAACGGAAGTCGTCGTGGTCTCCACCCGCTTCAGCTTACGAGGCGCAACAGGCGCAACGAGCGGTTCGCGCGAAAATTCCCGTCCGTCTGCGGGCGATGAAGCCGATGTGCCATACCGGGAACGTGAGGCGGGACGGAACAGATCGTCCGATGAACGGCGGAAGCGTTCGGCCCCCTCGTCCACCCTGCGGCCCAGCAGAAAGTCCTGCGGCAGGCTCAGGTAGCGGGAATCTATATCGTGCAGGAAGCGACTTGGACTGCCGAACTCCGTCTTTCCATAACGCATGCGTGTCTTGGCATACGACAGGAAACAGTGTTCTTCGGCACGGGTGATGGCTACGTAGAACAGGCGGCGCTCCTCCTCAAGGGCACGGGGCGATTCACTTGCCATAGCGCTGGGAAAGAGGTTCTCTTCCATTCCCACCACGAAAACGTTGCGGAACTCCAATCCCTTGGCCGAATGGACAGTCATCAGCGTAATCTTCTCGCTGTCGTCGTCCTTGTCCAAATCCTGATCTGTGAGCAGAGACACTTCGGAAAGGAAATCTCCCAGGGCGATATGTCCGTTCCCCTCCTCCAACCGCTCGGCACAGAAATCTTTCATTCCGTTCACCAGTTCCTCGATATTCTCCTTGCGGCTGAGGTTTTCGGGCGAGTTGTCCTGGCAGACGTCATTGATGATGCCCGCCTGCCGCACGATGTCGTCGCCCAGTTCGTAGGCATTCTTCCGCCCCAGATCTTCCATAAAAGAGGCTATCAGGTCGCGGAAACTTTGGAGCTTGCCTGCCGTGCCCTTGTTGAAGTTCAGGCTGTAGGCCGGCGGCTCGCAAAGGACGGTCCACAGGCTGACGCCGTTCACCGCAGCCGCAGTCGCAATCTTGCTCACCGTCGTGTCGCCGATGCCGCGGGCCGGATAATTGATGATGCGCTTGAAAGCCTCTTCATCATGGGGGTTGGCCACGAGGCGGAAGTAGGCTATCACATCCTTGACTTCCTTGCGCTGATAGAAGGACAGGCCTCCGTAGATGCGGTAGGGCATGTTGCGCTTGCGCAGGGTTTCCTCGAAGATGCGGCTTTGGGCATTGGTGCGGTAGAGCACGGCAAAGTCGGCATATCCGCAGCCCGTCCGGCGGTGCAGGGCGGCTATCTTGTTCGCCACCATCTCGCCTTCCTCCACGTCACTGTAGGCCTGGAGGACACCGATAGGTTCGCCCCGGTCTTTTTCGGAGAAGACGTCCTTGTGTATCTGCCGCAGGTTCTTGCTAATCAAACTGTTGGCGGCGGACACAATGGTCTGTGTGGAGCGGTAGTTCTGCTCCAGTTTGAAGACGCGCGTGCCCGGATAGGTCTTGGTAAAACCGAGGATGTTGTCGATGTCGGCCCCGCGAAAGGAGTAGATACTCTGTGCGTCGTCGCCCACCACGCAGACATGCCGGTGCTCCCCCGCCAGCTGGAGCACGATGCTATGTTGGGCCACGTTTGTGTCCTGATACTCGTCTACCAGGATGTAGCGGAACTGTTCCCGATAGCGGGCCAGCACATCTGGATGATCGCGGAAGAGCAGGAAGGTATAAAACAGCAGGTCGTCGAAGTCCATCGAGTCGGCCAGCCGGCAACGCTCCCAATAGCGGCGGTACACGTCGTGCAGGGCAGGTACCGACGACGCACAATCGTATTCATACGCTTCCTTGTTGCGGGCATAGTCGCCGGGCGACACGAGGTGGTTCTTCGCATTGGAGATGCGCGACTGAATCAGTCCGGGCTTGTACACCTTCTCGTCGAGCTTCATCTCCTTGACGATGGAGCGTATCAGGCTCTTGCTGTCGGCCGTGTCGTAGACGGTAAATTGGGGCGTGAAGCCCAGCACATCGGCTTCGGCATGCAGGATGCGCAGGAAGAGGCTGTGGAAAGTTCCCATCCACAACCGGCGCGCCTGCTCGGAACCCACCTGACGGCCGATGCGCATCTTCATCTCGCGTGCCGCCTTGTTCGTGAAAGTAAGGGCCAGAATGTTCCACGGCCGGTAGCCGTTCTCCAGCAGCCAGGCTATCTTGCAGGTCAGCACACGGGTCTTCCCCGAACCCGCCCCCGCCACTACCAATGAGGGGCCGTCGTTGTAGAGCACGGCGGCACGCTGGCTCTCGTTCAGTTGGTTGATATAGTCGGACATCATCAGTCTGTTTTCTCTTATTATATAATGTGATGCAAAGATAATGCAAAGATACGGAAAAGCCGCAAACATTTCCCTTGCCGAAGTGTTGTTATTACAAAGCGTTCTTCGTACCTTTGTCCGTCAGGAAAACAAAACTGACCATTTAAAACACTAAGTATAACACTTTTTACATTCATCAAAACGCTTATGACGATGTTCAACATGCCTACACTTCCGTATGCACACAACGCATTGGAACCTGTAATCAGTCAGGCTACCATCGACTTCCACTACGGGAAGCATCTGCAAACCTACGTCAACAACCTGAACGGCCTCGTGCCGGGCACCCCGTTCGAAGGCAAGACGCTCGAAGAAATCGCGGCTGCCGCCCCCGACGGCCCGCTGTCCAACAATGCCGGACAAGTGCTGAACCACACGTACTACTTCCTTCAGTTCTCCCCCGCTCCTGCCCGCCACGAACCCGAAGGCCCCTTGGCCGACGCCATCCGACGCGATTTCGGCAGTTTCGACAACTTCAGGAAAGAGTTTACAGCCGCCGCCACCGGCCTCTTCGGGTCGGGTTGGGCCTGGCTGTCGGCCGGCAAGGACGGCAAACTGCATATCACGAAGGAAGCCAACGGAAGCAGTCCGCTCCGTGCGGGACTTACGCCCCTGCTCACCTTCGACGTGTGGGAACACGCCTACTATCTGGACTACCAGAACCGGCGGGCCGACCATCTGCAAGCACTGTGGAACGTCATCGACTGGCCCACTGTAGAGGGACGGTTTAAATAATCAAGTCCGTCTGTCAGCCGAAAGCTGCCGACCCGACAAATACATTGGCTGCCTCAATCCGTTTCGAGACAGCCAATGTTGTTTTTTAAGGCTCCCCGTCCGTACAGACGGGCCCCGCTTATGAAAAAACGGGTTCCTGCCGGCTATATGCTTACAGCCTGGCATCTGTATATTTACAGATACGCATCTATAGGGAGTACAGATACGTATCTATGGGGAGTACAGATACGCATCTGTCAGGGTCATAGATACGCATCTGTCAGGGTCATAGATACGCATCTGTCAGGGTCATAGATACGCATCTGTCAGGGTCATAGATACGCATCTGTCAATTCATAGATACGCATCTGTCAATTCGTAGATACGCATCTGTCAATTCGTAGATACGCATCTGTCAATTTGTAGATACGCATCTGTAAGTTTGCAGATACGCATCTGTAGGGTATGCAGATACGTATTTGTAGGGTATGCAGATACGCATCTGTAGGGCATGCAGATACGCATCTGTAGACAGACAGCGGCCGCCTGCCAAGCCGGCAGAGCGCAGAAGGGCACGGAAAGAAGAGGATGAAAGGGAGTTCCGTCCGCTCAGCTTTTCAATCCGCCTTCCTGTCGCTTCATCTCCAGCAATACGCCGAACGTCAGCGGAAGAGCCAACAGAAAAGTGCAAATATCGGAAACGGCCTGACACATCTCCACACCCTGCAGCCCGAAGATACGGGGGAGAATGAAGATGAACGGCACGAAGAACAGGCCCTGTCGGGCGGATGAAAGGAGGGTGGCACGCACGGACTTGCGGATAGTCTGCAACATCATGTTGCTGATGATGACAAACGTGCCCAGCGGATAGGTGACAAGCTGCCAGCGCAAAGCCGAAGCGCCCGTCGCCACCACGGCAGGGTCGCCCTTGCGGAACAGCTCCACCACCTCCTCGGCAAAGCCGAAACCGAGGACGGCACAGCACGTAAGGAAGACAAAACCGATACGGACGCAGAACCAGAAACCCCGGCGCACACGGCCATATAACCCCGCTCCGTAGCAGAAACCGCAGAGAGGCTGGAAGCCCTGACCGAATCCTATCAGGAAAGAGTTGATGAACATGCCGATGCGCGACACGATGGACATGCCTGCAATGGCAGCATCTCCGTATGCCCCCGCCGCCAGATTGAGCAGAATGGTAGACAGACTGGCCAGTCCCTGACGGGCAAGCGAGGGCGTACCTCCGCCGATAATCTCCCTGATGAAAGCGCGCGACGGCGTGAAATTGCGGTAACGGATGGGGATGTTGCTCCCTTTCGCCGCCATGCAGAGCAGCAGCGTGAAACTGCATATCTGGCTGACGACCGTTGCCAGCGCGGCACCCGCCACGCCCATATCGCAGACGAAGATGAACAGCGGATCGAGTGCCACGTTCAGGATTGCACCGCTCACGATGCCCACCATCCCGTAGGCTGCGTTTCCCTGGAAGCGTATCTGATTGTTCAGCACCAGCGACGAGGCCATGAAAGGCATACCCGTCAGGATGATGCCCAAATAGCGTTCCGTGTAAGGCCGGATAGTGGGCGTGGAACCCAGCATCAGCGAAAGCGGCGTCAGGAACACCAGCCCCAGCACCGCCAGCACACAGCCCGTGAAGAAGGCCATAAAGAAACCTGTGGCCGCCATCTTCTCCGCATTGGCCACGTCGCGTGCGCCCAGACGGCGCGAGATGTAGTTGCCCGACCCGTGACCGAAGAAGAAGCCCACCGCCTGAATGACGGACATCAGCGAGAACACAATGCCAACCGCCGCCGTCGACTGCGTATTGATTTTGCCGACAAAATACGTATCGGCCATGTTGTAGAAAGCCGTCACCAGCATACTGATGATGGTGGGAACGGCCAGACGGGTAATGACTCCCGCAATGGGAGCCGTCGTCAGCTGTTCGTAGTTTTCTTTGGCTGTGTGGGGATGTATCAGCATCGCGTCATCATGGTTTTATCCGTTGGCGGCAAGTCAGTTTCCCGGACGACGCCCAGCAGCTCGCCGATGCTGCGGACAGTGGCCGTTGTGCCGTCCGCCCGGCGGAGCACGAACATGCCGTCACCCCGCAGGCTGTCCGTCTCGATGCAGACATCGGATTCGATGTTCCGCCCGGCCAGGATGCCGTTTCGCTGCAAGGCCTTGCGCACCATCGTGTAGCGCTGTCCGTGTCCGGCAAGGCGGATTTGCGAAGTGTATTCGTTGTCTACGCGGAAGAGGCCCGTTTTCAGGTCGAACACGATGCCTTTGCGGGCGAAGAAGCGACTCAGGCTGCCGTCCAGCGACAAGTCTTCGGGCGTTCCGACGGTTACCCCGCCCGCCTTGTCCATCAGCCAGATTTTGTCGGCTGTCTGAAGGGCCAGTTCCAGGTCGTGGATAGAGAGGAAGATGGTCTTGCCCGTACATCGGCTCAAGCGGTGGAGCAGCTGCATCATCTCCACCTTGCTGGGAAAGTCGAGGAAAGCTGTCGGCTCGTCCAGACAGATGACGGGCGTCTCCTGTGCCAGCGCCTTGGCTATCATCACCTTCTGACGTTCTCCGTCGCTCAGGGTATCTATCATACGGCCGGCCAGATGCGCGATGCCCACCATAGCAATGGAGCGCGCCACCACTTCCTTGTCCGCCTTCGACAGGGTTCCCCAGAAGCCGGTATAGGGACTTCGGCCTAAGCCTACCAGCTCCGTGACGGTCATGTTGCGGATGTCACACTTCTCCGTCAGCACCACGCTCAGCACGTGCGACAGCTGCTTGTCCGTATAGGTGTCTATCTCCTTGCCCTGTATGTAGATGTTTCCGCCCAGTTTGGGCTGGAAGGCCGAGAGCGTGCGCAGCAGGGTGGACTTCCCCACTCCGTTGGCTCCCAGCAGACAAGTCAGCTCACCGCCGCAGATGTCGGCCGAGATGCCTGCCGCCACCGTCTTCACGCCATGCTTCGAAGCATAGCCGATGGAAAGGTTTTCGATATGGATGGTCGGTTGGTTCAAACGGTCTTCCTACTTTAACAGGTTCATACTTAACGTGTGAGTTCAACGAATTTTAATATCGTGCTCCATTACAGAGAATTACCGACAATCATCGCGATGCTCACCGAGGACAAAGTTACGGAATTATTCTGTACGATGGAAAAATACACGTTGAAATCCGACAAGAAACGTCATTATCACCGCGATTGGTTATTTTCCTCGAAATTTTTTCCTGCAATGCCACATTTTGGCACTTTCTTCTATCATCTTTGCAGCGTGATAAAAAAGACATTACGACTATGAACGAACAGGAAAAAGCACGGCTGGAGGAGCTGGAAAGCAAGGATGCCGCATGGCGCGAAAAAAGGAGTGCGTACTATGGGGCGCTCATCGATGACACGAATTCGTCGGGCTCAAAGAAGAGGAGGCGGCTTGTCTACGAAGGCCTGACTCCTGAGGAGATGGACGAATACCATCGGTTGAGCCTCAAACGCTACTGGGAATGGGTGCTGACGGACAGCGCCGAGGAGGATGCGCGTCTTGCCGCATTTCAAAAGGCCGACGAAGCGTGGAAGCGGGAGCAGGAAGAGAAGTGGGCGGCGCAGACGGCGGCGGAGATGTCGGACGGGTATCGGGACGACCTCCCTGGTAAGCGTTTGAAAGTGGTGTGCAGCCAGCCGGAAGAAACTCCGCCGGAGGAGGTGGACTGGGATGCGGAGGTAGAAAAGGATATGGAGGAATACGATGAGCTATGCTGCCATGGAATGTCGCTGGAGGATTGGCACGAATACCAAAAACTGGTGGATAAACGCCAGGCACGGTTATGGCTCGAATTTTTGCCCGGAAATGAGGATTACGACTTTGATTACCTGCTGGATTTGCTGCAATTCAAGATCAACCGCATGATTGATTATTGGCAATGGGACAGCCATAGCGGCGACGGCGATTATTATCGCAAACAAATGGAATTGGCCGTGCATCTGATCGGTATCATTCGAAATCATGGGTGCGATCCAGACGAAAGTTGTACGCGGCGGCTTCGCCACCGGGTGAACCTGCGCAACCAGGCGCGTTTCACGGCCCAGCCTACCGTGTGGTGTCCCAGCAAGCGGCATGAAGTGCGTTGGAAGAAGGCGTGGCATCTGATCTTCAAGCTCCTGGAGGAGAAATTGCAGGAGTGGTGGGATTAAGGAACAGAGACATGTTACTAGGAGATTTGATTCAAAAACTAAATAAAACATACGGACATGGCAAATAAGAAAACTTTTTCATACAAAGATCAGTCAGTAGAGCATCTGATAGAGGTTCTCGATGAAGAGGAACGAGAGAGAAAAAAATTAGGCACTCAAAACTCTGTTGCTGCAAACCCTGTTAAGAAAATTTCTAAGGAGGAATTTTATGCACCTCCTAGTAAGAAGTTATTAGCTAACTTAAAAAGATGTGCTAAGGAAGTTAATAAAATATCAGATGAAGAAGCAAGATTAATGGCTGATGAGATATATAAGAAATATGGAGAAATAAAGAGGAGAAACGGATATAAAATATGAGTCTAACTTACAGTTGCTTTTACAATGGTAAGATTAAGGAACAGAGACATGTTACTAGGAGATTTGATTCAAAGCGTGACGTTCGAGCAGATCGTTCCGCATATTTTAAGGGAATACCCGGAGCACAAAAGCCAGATTCCCTACTACAAAGAGGCGTTCGATATCCTCCGCCACATGGAGTATGCGGAGAACAGCGAAACGATTCCCGTCGAATGGGTACGGGAGGAGGATGAGGAACCGTATATCCACATCGGCAACTGCGAGGGGGATTACTGGGAGTCCAACCTCGGCAAACGTTTGGAAATCGCAGGAGACGTGCATCTTTCCGATGCCGAATTGGCGGCGCGATGTATGTGGAGCCTTACCTTCTACGGCTATTCGCCCGACGACAACAGCTATTTTGACCGTGAACCGCATAATTTTTACGAGGAACAGGCGGAGCGGCTCAATAACCGCAATATTCTCAACTACGCGCGCATTAGGAAAAGCGAGTTTAGGAAACAATTCGGTGACAGGCGCCTCGCGTTCGACTTGGAGACGTGGAAGATTATCGAGGGCAGGGAAAGGCGTCGCAACCGCGCCAAGCGAATGCGTGATGCCCGGCAGGAACGGCGAATCAAGCAGTTGGAGCACTGCGGGAAGGTCGAACAGGACATCCGGCGCATTCTGGCACGGACGCAAGAGATCGCCCGCACGGATTTGAGCTATCTTTTCGACACGCAGCTCGTCGCTCCGGCAACCTACCGCTCGCGTGCCTTCGACCGTTCGCAGCGGCTACCCTATCTGCGCGAAATCGTAACCCGTTATGCAGACTGGGACGAGGACGATTTGGCGAAGTTCACACGCCTCGTCGTCGTTCTATCGGCCGACCCCGCCGCCCCTTTCGATACCGACGAACGGGACACGGCTTCCGAAATCCACGCGTGCCTCGCACAACGCAGCCCCAATGCCGAGGTGCTCTGGTCGTTCGGTACGGCGGCTGATCTCGGCGAGGAGGCGGAGCTGCTGTTTCTGAGAAGTTATTGAAAATTAACAGTTCACACGCTGCGACTGTTGAATAAAGTAGTATATTTGCAGCCACATGTTATTTTTACATTATATAAATTGTATAACTATAAAAACTAAAGTTATGAAAGTATTTAAAGTCACACCCAAACGTATCAAAAAGTCGAATGGGCAGGTGCTGACCCCCGATATGGAGGTTGTCGTGACGACGCGCTCGCACTGCAACACGCCGTTCTACAACGGGGCCGTGGAGGTCCAGGAGGCCTACATGCGGCTGTACGGCTTCGATTACAAGAAATCTTGTTGCTCCGGAAACGATTTTGATTTTGAACCATTGGGGTAGATACGTATGAAAGTCTATTTTGCCGGTTCCATACGCGGCGGGCGCCAGGATGCCGAGCTGTACAAGCGCATCATTGCCTACATCCAGCGCAGCCATGTCGTCCTGACAGAACACGTCGGCGACCTGTCGAAGAGCAAGACCGAGGGGCTCCCGAATCGGGAGGTCGCCATCTACGAGCAGGACACGGCATGGCTGCGGGAGGCCGATGTGGTGATCGCCGAATGTACGACGCCTTCCCTGGGCGTTGGCTATGAACTGGCCTATGCCGAGGCTCACGGCATCCCGGCGCACATTTTCTATGACAAGAACCGGACGAACCTATCGGCCATGCTGACGGGAGATGGCTATTTCCAGATTCATCCTTATAGGGACGAAGCGGAAATCTATCCGCTCCTTGATGCGATCCTGTCTGAGCTCGATGACGCTGAGCGCAATTATGTGAATGCTCAATAATAAATTTGTTGTAACACCAATATAGTTAAAACCATGGACATACAAAAAAACTTAACACACAAGCCTAATTTATTTAGTTTTGCAACATCCGAACTAAGCCAAGATGCTGTCTTGTGCTATATATTCAGTTGGGCGGACGATAAATACCTCGAAATCAATAAAGGCTTATGCGAGACAGCTAAATCATTGCTGTCACGATTCACGAGAGGAAGAATCTCCGAAAAAGAAATACACAAGGTCGAAGTAGGACGACAGTGGAAGAATATCGATATCTGGGTCGAAATCAATAACGATGCTTTCCTTGTTGTCGAGGATAAAACATCTACCACGAGTCACAACAATCAGCTCGAACGCTATAAGGAAATTGCAAAAAATGAATACAAAGGTAAGCTGGATAAGTTATCATTTGCCTATTTCAAGACAGATAACGAACCAAATAGCATACTTCGTTATATTAAAAGTATCGATTATGAAGTCATTACCAGAGCCGATGTTTTAGAGATACTCAGGCCTTGCGAAAGTTGTCAAATCATAGCAGACTACGTTAGCTATCTTGAAGATATAGAAAATAAAACACAGGAGTATAAAACAAAACCTGTAGATAAATGGGGTTGGTATCAATGGCAAGGTTTTTTTAAATGGCTCGAAGATGAAGCTGTCATTAACGTTGATTCATGGGGTTATGTGTCAAATCCAAGTGGGGGATTCCTTGGTTTATGGTGGCACTTTCAACAGATAGACGATAACCTCCAAATGTATCTTCAATTTGAACAACAAAAATTCTGTATAAAAATTGAGTATTCAGGCGAAGATACCGATCGTTCCCAAATACGCGATATGTGGCACAACCGTTTGATGGAAGAAGCCAAGCGAATGGGACTTCAGGTGGAGAAGCCTTCTTTCGGAAAAGGAATGTATATGACCATTGGTGTAGTCGAAGATATTTTTATGTATGATGACCATTCGATAAATATGAATGATCCCCATCAGATAAATTCTCTGATAGAGAAACTGCATCAATACGAAAGACTCGTTGATAGATGCACTGACCCAACTTCAACGGTAGGCAATTGGCATGACAGGCAAGGATGATAGGCAGACCCCGGATAACATTGCGGCGGAAATTCTGCCGTTGGACAAGCGCTGCATCTGCGAGACACTCCCGAAGATGCGGGAGCGCCGTGCGTTCTTTGCTGCGATCGCCGGGGAGTATGCTTCAATAGATGCGTTTGTCCGGGACAACGGGCATTGGCTCGACATGGTGGGGATTGAATTGACCGCCAGCAAGAACCGCTTGACGCTGTATCTCCAGCTGGATTTCAGCGAGTACGAAGCATATTTTATCGAATCCGATACAGATGGCCGCCTGGTCGTGAGCAACCTTGTCGGCTTTCAGGATTGGACCTGCGCGAACCGCTTGCTGAACCTCGACACCGGCGAGTATGCGCACGAAGGTTGGCAGAATGACAAATAAAACAGGATAACCATGAACGAACAGGAAAAAGCGCGCCTTGCCGAGCTGCAAAAGACGGACGAAGCGGAAATCTATCCGCTCCTTGATACGATCCTGTCTGAGCTCGATGACGCTGAGCGCAAATATATAGAAGACAGCAAAATCGACAAGGACGGGAATGAACATTTCGATTGACAAGCGGGCACGTTGAATGGAGAAACCTGTTCACACGCTACGACTATCGAAAATAATAGTTATTTGTAGAGTTGCATTCTTGGCGTAGCGCATGCGGCTTGTACGACGCACAGAAAGAAAAGAAACAAGATGATTAAATTTTGAGAATATGAACCAGCAATTAAGAAAAATGCTCTCGGAGAGGTACGATGACATGTATTGGTTTCATTTTCGCGAGGGCTTGGCAGTGGTTGAATTAAACGGCAAGTATGGCTTTATAGACCGCACAGGAAAAGAGATTATCCCGTTGAAATATGATGATGCATGGGATTTCAACAAGGGCTTGGCTAGGGTTAAATTAAACGACAAATGGGGCTTTATAGACCGCAATGGGAAAGAGATTATTCCGTTGAAATATGATGATGTATGGGCTTTCAGTGAGGGCTTGGCAAGGGTTGAATTAAACGGCAAGCGGGGCTTTATAGACCACACAGGAAAAGAGATTATCCCGTTGAAATATGATGCCGCACGGAATTTCAGCGAAGGCTTGGCATGGGTGAAATTGAACGGCAAGTATGGCTTTATAGACCGCACAGGAAAAGAGATTATCCCGTTGAAATATGATGATGCATGGGATTTCAACAAGGGCTTGGCAAAGGTGGAATTGAACGGCAAGTATGGCAAAATTGACAAAGTCGGGAATGAATATTTCGATTGATTGGCAAACGGCGAGTTAAGATTGTCGGAATAAGAATCTGCTTCGGTTGAGGACTGCTTTTCGTGGCGGGCTGCGGTCGGCTCCCGCCGGAACGGACACTATCCATCCTGAATCCTCCGAAGTTTCACGCTGAAACGATAAAAAATAGCGACAAAAACAGCACGCGTTACGGCCGTTTTCCTGCCATTTGCCTTCGCCGGAAAAGGGTACTCCGAACCCCCGCCAGAAGGTGTTCTGAAGGGGGTCTAATCGTTTAAGTTAATCGATCATCATCGCTTAACTTAATCGATCATCATCGACTAACTTAATCGATCATCGTCGCTTAACTTAATCGACAGAAGCCGTTGTTCCGTAGCGATAACGGGAGGTATTTTGCCTTAGTAATAAATATATACATTAACTTCGGGATAGTAGCACTGTGTCGGGACTTCAGGAAGTGCTGTCTGCGGCACATAAAAAAAGGGAGCCGAAGCCCCCTCTCTTAAAGAAGTCCGCGTCGTTCGCGGCCAATCAATCAAAGTCATTGCAGTTCCAGCGTCACGATGGACTTTGCCGGAAGCGTCAGGCGGAGGACTCCCTTCTCAATCTTGGCATCTCCGAATGGCACGGGCCGCACGCGGTCGGGCCGGTCGAAGGTGTTGCAGTCGGTAACGCGCTCTGCCGTCAGTATCTCACCCACGACCCTGCGGGCTGTGATGCCGGGCAGGTGGATGGTGACTTCCTGTGCCTCGGCAAGGTCTACGTTGGAGAGCGAGAGGTGCACGCGCCCTTCCTTGTCGCGCGAGGCGGTGGCGCTGAGCAGCGGCAGACGGCGGCCGTCGCGCACGCCGACGGTGGTGCAAGAAAGGTCTATGGGCAGGTAGGTGGCATCCTGATGCACGCGGTACATCTTGAAAACGTAGTAGGTGGGTGTCAGCACCATGCGGTCGTCCTTCGTCAAAATCATGGACTGGAGGACGTTGACTACCTGGGCTATGTTCGCCATCTTCAGGCGGTCGGTGTATTTATGGAAGATGTCGAACGAGAGGGAGGCCACGAAGGCATCGCGCAGGGAGTTCTGCTGGTAGAGATGTCCGGCGACGGTGCCCGGCTCCTCGTCCCACCACGTGCCCCACTCGTCGAGCATCAGGGCAATCTGCTTCTTGGGATCGTAGCGATCCATGATAGCGCAGTGGCGACGGATGACGTCTTCCACCTCGCGGCACTTGCCCAACGTCCAGTAGAAGTCCTCGTCGGTGAACTGCGTGGCCGAACCCTTGCTGCCGTTCCAGCCCGCCACGGTGTAGTAGTGAAGCGAAATGCCTTGCATGCGTCCGCCTACGCGGTTCATAAGGACATCGGTCCAGTTGTAGTCGTAGTCGCTGGCGCCGCTGGCAATCTTGAAGAGGCGGTTGCCGTCGTAGTTGCGGCAGTAGGTGGAGTAGCGTCGGTAGAGGTCGGAGTAGTATTCGGGACGCATGCCTCCGCCGCATCCCCAGCTCTCGTTGCCCACGCCGAGGTACTTCACCTTCCAGGCCTTGTCGCGTCCGTTCTGCCGGCGCAGGCGTGCCATAGGCGAGTCGCCTTCGGAAGTCATGTATTCCACCCACTTGGCGAGTTCCTCGACCGTTCCGCTGCCCACGTTGCCGCTGATGTAAGGCTCACAACCCAGCAACTCGCAGAGGTTCAGAAATTCGTGCGTGCCGAAGCTGTTGTCCTCGATGGTGCCGCCCCAGTTGTTGTTCACCATCTTGGGGCGCTGTTCCCTGGGGCCGATGCCGTCCATCCAGTGGTATTCGTCGGCAAAGCAGCCGCCGGGCCAGCGCAGGACGGGCACACGAAGTTCCTTCAGGGCGTTGAACACGTCGGTGCGGTAGCCTTGAATATTGGGAATCGGCGAGTCCTCGCCCACCCACAGGCCGCCGTAGATGCAGGTGCCCAAGTGTTCGGCAAACTGACCGTAGATTTCTCTCGGAATGACTTGAGTACCGCCGTCGGCCTCAACGGTAAGGGTCGCGCTGTGCTGTGCGGAGAGCGACAGCGAGGCGGTCAGCAACAGGCTGCTGAAGAAGAGTTTGTTTGTCATGGTAAGTATAAGGATTTGAATGTTTTACTTCTTGCAAGCCACTGCCTGTGCCTCAATGGGCAGGCAGGCCTTATAGGTCTCGATGTATGCGTTAAATCCGGCCACGTCTTCGGGCACGGGCGCTACCTCGACACCGGCGTCACCGGCAAATACCTGTGCGTCCAGGAAGTCCGGCAGCGACAGGCTTCGGGCGTTGTTCACCAAGTAAGAACCCAGCAGGGCGATACCCCAGGCTCCCCCCTCGCCTGCCGTCTCCATGACAGAAATCGGCGAGTTGATGGCAGCCGCCAAAATGCGTTGTCCCACACCTTTGGTCTTGAACAGGCCGCCGTGACCCGTGATGCGATCCACGCGGATCTTCTCGTCGTTGAACAAAATGTCGTTGCCTATCTTCAGCACGGCTACAGAGGCATAAAGATGGGAGCGCATCAGGTTGGCGAGGCTGAACTTGTCCGTAGCCGAACGCACGAACAGGGGACGGCCCTCGGCCAGTCCGGTGACGGGTTCGCCGGAGAAGTAGTTGTAGGCCATCAGACCGCCGCAGTCGGCGTCTCCCTCAAGCGCATGGTTGTAAAGCTTGCCGTAGATGTCGTTCATGTCGACGGGCAGTCCCATCAGTTCCTGGTATTCCCTGAAGAGGCCGACCCAGGCATTGAGATCGGAAGTACAGTTGTTGCAGTGAACCATTGCCACGGGGCTGCCGTCCGGCGTGGTCACAATATCAATGGCCTCGTAGGGACGCGAAAGCTCCTTCTCCAGCACAATCATGGAGAACGACGACGTTCCGGCAGAGACGTTGCCCGTGCGCTGCTTCACGGCGTTGGTAGCGACCATACCCGTACCCGCGTCGCCTTCGGGCGGACAGAGCGGAATGCCTGCTTTCAACCGGCCTGTGGGGTCGATCTTGCGTGCACCGTCTTCCGTCAGGCGTCCGGCATCTTCACCGGCCATCAGGACGCGGGGCAGGATGTCCCGCAGCTTCCAGCCGTAGCCCGGAGCAATCAGTTGCTCGAACTTCTCTATCATCGGGGCAGAATAGTCTTTTGTTTCCGGGTCGATGGGCAGCATACCGGAAGCATCGCCGATACCCAGCACGCGTTCGCCCGTCAGCTGCCAGTGAACATATCCGGCCAAGGTAGTCAGGAAGTCGATGGAAGGCACATGCTCCTCTCCGTTCAGAATAGCCTGATAGAGGTGCGAGATGCTCCAGCGTAAAGGAATGTTATAAACAAAGAGTTCGGACAGTTTGGCGGCGGCAGCACCGGTGTTCGTATTGCGCCACGTGCGGAAGGGCACGAGGATGTTCTGCTGCTTGTCGAAGGCCATGTAGCCGTGCATCATGGCACTGACGCCAATGGCGGCCAGGGTTTCGATTTCTACGCCGTATTGCTTCTTCACGTCGGCGCAGAGGTCGGCATAGCAGTCTTGCAGACCGTTCCACACAGCGTCGAGGCTGTAAGTCCAGAGACCGTCGACAAGCTGGTTCTCCCAAGTGTGGCTACCCTGAGCGATGGGCTTGTTCTCCTCGTCGATGAGAACCGCCTTGATACGAGTGGATCCGAATTCGATGCCCAGCACGGCACGTCCGGCTTCTATGGTAAATTTGGGATCTGATTTCATAAGAGTCTTGTTATAAAGTGAAACAAACCGAAGAAGGGACACACGGATGTCTTTCCTTCTTCGGTTACGAATTTAATTTAGCAAAGCGCCTTGTTCAGCATGTAGTACACCTCGTTCATGCGGAGCTCTTTCTTGAACTCGCTGATGGTGGTGTTCTTGTCGATGTGAACCATCTCGATGCCTGCAATCTCGGCATAGTCTTCCCAGTATTCGGCGGTCAGGTCATAGGAGAAACAGGAGTGGTGCGTACCCCCGGCCAGAATCCAGGCTCCGGCACCTACTTCGAAGTTGGGCATCGGTTTCCACAGGGCGGAAGCTACGGGCAGCTTGGGCAGCGGTTTCGGCTCGATACATTCCACATCGTTCACAATCAGACGGAAGCGGTTACCCAGGTCAACGACCGTAGCCGTGCAGCCGGTACCTACCTTCGACGTGAATACGAGGCGGGCTGTCTGGCTCTTGCGGATGCCGATACCGAGGAAGTGAACTTCCAGACGAGGTTTCCGGGCAGCGATGAGCGGGCAGACTTCCAGCATGTGAGCCTGAAGGATGGAGCTGTTCTCGCCGTCGAAGTTCAAAGTGTAGTCTTCAAGGAAGGAGCAGCCGGTGGGCAGGCCCTGGTTCATTACCCATACGGTACGGTAAAGGGCCGCAGACTTCCAGTCGCCTTCGGCACCAAAGCCATATCCCTCGGCCATCAGACGCTGGCTGGCAAGACCGGGAATCTGGTCGAAGTAGCTGCCGTCAGTCTGACCCAAGTCATCGAAATTGGTGGTGAAACCTTTGGCACCTTTATCCTTCAGAATGGCACGCAGGGCAAGCTCGGCCTTAGCAGAATTCCATATTTTCCCATAAGCTTCGGTGCGTCCGTCTTCCAGTACGGCATCATGGTCGTAGAGGCGGAAATATTCGTCAACCAATGCCTTTACGTCTTCGTCTTTCACCTGTGCATGGTATTCCATCAGTTCGCTTACAGGGCAATAGTCCACATGGTAGCCCATGCGTTGCTCGGCTTCCACCTTGTCGCCGTCGGTCACGGCCACATTGTTCATCTGGTCGCCAAAGCGGATGATAAGCATATCCTGAGCATCGGCCCAAGCGGCGCAAACGCGCATCCATACGGCAATCTTCTTCTGAGTCTCTTCTTCCTTCCAGTAGCCTACCACCACTTTGCGACGAATGCGCATACGGGTACAGATGTGACCGAACTCACGGTCGCCGTGAGCACTCTGATTGAGGTTCATGAAGTCCATGTCCATCGTGTCCCAAGGAATCTCTTTGTTATACTGGGTGTGCAGATGGAGCAACGGTTTCTTCAACTGCTGCAAGCCGTGAATCCACATCTTGGCGGGTGAGAAGGTATGCATCCAGGTGATGACACCGATACATTTCTCTTCGTTGTTGGCAGCCTTGAATACGGCTTCCACTTCCTTAGATGAATTAGCCGTACCTTTATACACCACCTTGACAGGCAGTTTGCCCGACCCGTTCAATCCCTTTACCATTTCGTTGCTATGTGCATCTACTGCGACTACTGCGTCTCCGCCATACAGAAGCTGTGCTCCTGTGACGAACCATACTTCATATTGATCAAATGCGTTCATAAGAATATAATGTATTTTAGTTGTTGGTTATTCTTCTTTTTACTTCCTTATTCATTCATTATTTTTGCCCATAATAGGCATTCGGCCCATGTTTGCGGCTGAAGTGTTTCTCGATAAGCAAGGGGTTCATAGTCAAATTAGAATTGACCGCATAAGCAATGGATGCCATCTTGGCCACCTGCTCCATGACAACGGCGTTGTGGACAGCGTCGTGCGCATCCTTGCCCCAGGCAAAGGGGCCGTGATTCTTCACCAGTACGCCCGGCGTGTGCACAGGGTTCAGACCTTCGAAGCGCTTCACGATAACATTGCCTGTTTCCAGTTCATACTCACCCTTTACCTCTGCTTCGGTCATGTCGGCCGTACAGGGAATAGCATCGTGGAAATAATCGGCATGAGTCGTGCCGATGTTAGGAATGTCCCGTCCGGCCTGCGCCCAAGCAGTTGCATAGGTAGAGTGCGTGTGTACTACCCCGCCGATTTCAGGAAAAGCCTTGTAGAGCACCACATGGGTCGGTGTGTCCGACGAAGGGCGAAGATGCCCTTCCACTACCTTACCGTCAAGGTCTACCACCACCATGTCTGTGGCTTTCATCTCGTCATAGCTTACACCGCTGGGTTTGATGACCACCAGTCCGCTTGTGCGGTCGATCGCGGATACATTCCCCCAGGTGAAAATGACCAGCCCGTGCTTCACCAAGTCGAGGTTGGCGCGGAATACTTTTTCTTTCAATTCTTCTAACATAGCTATATCGCTTTAAACGTTAACCTATAATTTAAATTTGGGAGCTTTCCGATAAACATTTTCGTTGAATTGATACAGGGCTGCACTACGTTTGGAGCCGGTCTTGTCTTTTTTATCCGTCTTCTCAATATAGTTCATCTCCGCAATCCGTTTACGGAAGTTGCGCTTATCAATGGGCTCTCCATAAATAGCTTCATACAGACTTTGTAATTGTGACAAGGTAAAGAGCTTGGGAAGCAGATTAAAACCGATAGGCTCTGTGGATGCTTTCTTCTGCATCAGCGCACGTGCCTTCTGCACCATCTCCAAATGATCGAATATCAATGGGGGCAGGTCATTGATGCCAACCCAAAATGCGTTATGCTGTTGAACCAGTTCCCAGTCGTATTCATCGACATTGATCAAAGCATAATATGCAACGGAAATAACTCTTCCTCCCGGATCACGATTTATGGCACCGAACGCTTCAACCTGTTCTATGTAGACTTGCTCCAAACCCGTCAGTTCAGCCAACACCCGCTTGGCAGCATCGTCCACACTTTCATTTTCCTGCACAAAACCACCCATCAATGACCATTCGCCTTTGGCCGGCTCAAAATTTCGTTTCAGCAGGAGAAGGTTAAGTTCTCCTTTACTGAAACCGAAAATAATGCAGTCTACCGAAACATAGAACTTCGGATTAATATTATAATATGTTGTCATTCAAGAAACATTCAATACAATTACCAGAAATAAGCGTAGAACAGGGCGCAAAGTAACACAACACCCAGGGAAGCGATAACGTCCCACTTATTCCAGCTCTCGCGGATGAGTTGTTTGTAACTGCCTGTGAAAGTAATGGCTTTAATCTGCTGAACAGAAGGTTTCGGCGTAAAGCAGGATATAATAACCATCATAACAATCAGAAATACAAGCAACCAAACCTCGAAGATAAGCCAGTTAGTTTGCCAGAACCAGGTAGTGCATTTCCAAAAAGCACCATCCATTATGGCTTTACCCGAATCTGTGATAACATTGGTAAGCAAACGTACCATACCGATAAGGAAACCACCGATGAGTCCCCATTCGCCGGCTTTCGGAGTGATACGCTTTGAGAAGATACCCAACGTGAAAACAGCAACCATTGCGGGCGCAATCAGAGACTGGATGTCCTGCAGGTATGAATAAAGATTTCCCATATTCATCATAATAGGCATCCATGCCAATCCCATTAATACAACCACCACCGTAGCAATACGGCCAACCAGCACATAATGACTTTCACTCATGTCTTTTTTCATAGGTTTATAAAAGTCCTCTGTGAATAACGTAGCACAACTGTTGAAAAAGGCTGCCAGCGATGCGACAAGAGCACAGATAAAACCGATAGTCACAATACCTTTAATTCCAGCAGGTAGGATATTTTTCACCATCATGGCAAAAGCGCCGTCCGTATCGTGAGCGTTAGTAATATCCATCACAACACCGCTGCCTGTCTTTTGGGCAAGAGCATAAGCAACCATACCGGGAATTAAGAACATAAATACAGGTAACAGCTTGAAATAACCGGCAGCAATCGTACCACGACGGGCACGCTTCATTACGACATCATCAGATTCACCCTTTTGTTGTCCAAGCACACGTTGTACAATGTGCTGATCAGTACACCAATACCAGAAACCGATAATGGAAGCACCGAGGAACACTACATATCCGGGGAATTGTGGATACATGGGATCTGCAGGGTCGGTATGGAACATGTGAGTCGTACCAAAACCGTCGTGAGCAGCATTACAGACAGCCATCATCTGTGACCATCCTTCGCTGATGCTGCCGTCACCCAACATACTCAGTCCCAAAAACAATACCAGGAAAGAACCAATAATCAGAATTGGAGTCTGAATGGCGGACAGGGTCATTACCCCCTTCATACCGCCGAAAACAGTGAATACGGCAGTAATGACAATCAAGCCAATAGCACCATACCAAAAAGGTAAGCCAAGCAAATACTCAAAGAAAATACCACCGGTAAAAGCTGTAACAGAAACCTTAGTCAATACATAGGCTATCAAAGTGATAATAGACAACCACGAACCCGTGCGTTGGGTATAACGGAATTTCAGGAAATCGGGCATCGTGATAATCTTGCCCATTTTGTTGTTCAACAGTTGATAGAAAGGAACAAACAACCATCCCAAAATCAGGATCATCCATCCCTGCATTTCCCAGTGGGCCATACCTACACCGTCTTTGGCGCCAGTTCCTGCAAGGCCAACCAAATGTTCAGAACCGATGTTAGCAGCAAAGATGGCCGCACCAATGATATACCAAGGTTCACCTTTCCCAAACAAATAATCCTGGCTGTCGGCACCTTTCATTTTTCCCTTATCCTTCTTTATGGCACGATAAATCGCCCAGACAATAGCTACGACTCCAACAGCAAGTACCACCCAGTCGAGCCAGATAAATTCATTCGTATTCCAATTCATATACTTCTATTTTTTTGTTAGTACTCCTTTAAGGTTATTTTTCGACACCGAATTTAAAGATACATTCGCTGTTATATGTTTGTCCCGGCTCTAAAACCACAGATGGCCATTCAGGTTTATTGGGGCTATCGGGATAATGCTGGGTTTCCAAACAAACAGACGCCCGTTGATTATAGGTAATTCCTTTTTTACCTTTCACTGTACCATCCAAAAAATTACCGGTATATACTTGAATTCCTGGCTCATTAGTATATACCTCCAGAGCTATTCCTGTTTCAGGAGATACCAAACGAGCAGCGATCTGCGTCAAATCGCCTTTAGTATTCAACACCCAATTATGATCATATCCATTGCCATTTTTCAATTGGACGAAGTCATAATTACTAATATCCTTTCCTATAACTTTAGGAACAGTAAAATCCATCGGCGTATCTTTTACCGGCAGAATCTCTCCGGTTGTCATAAACGTACTGTCAACAGGAGTATAAGTATCGGCATTTATATATAAGATATGATCCGTAGCAGCCTTGGATGGATCTCCCGACAAATTAAAATAAGAATGGTTAGTCATATTAATCACCGTTTTCTTATCGGTAGTTGCACGGTATTTAATATCAATCGCATTGTCTTCCGTAAGCTTATAGATAACTTTGGCCGTTACGTTCCCAGGGAAGTTCTCATCACCGTCTGGTGAAATAATTGTCAATTCCAGTGTAGTATCATCAATTTGATTAGCTTCATATACTTGATACTGCCATCCCTTAGGACCTCCATGCAAACAATGGCCGAAATTATTCTGCGGCAATTGAATTGTATCTCCATCCAAAATCAAACGTCCCTGGTTTATACGGTTGGCATAACGTCCTATAGACGCGCCAAAGTCACTCGGAATATGAATATAGTCAGCAATACTATCGAAACCCAAAACCACGTCCCGCATTTCTCCGTTTTTATCTGGAACCATAATAGAAACGATACGCCCTCCAAAGTTTGTCACACAGACCTCCATACCCTTTTGATTTTTTAGTTTATACAAATTGGTCTGGGTATCATTCACGTTTGTCTGATAAGCTATAGGATTTAATCCTGAAAGCGTCAAATCAGTTTTTTGACCACAAGAAGCTGATAATAAGATTACAGCTCCAACTAACAAAAAATGTTTCTTCATAATAACTGGTATTTGATTCAATATTTCTTTTTAAGTGTAAAAATAACACTTTATTCCTATCCAACAGCCAAACATTAGTATGTTTCACAACATGAAAGAAAGGGAGAGACATGTATTTAAACAAACGTTAACAATACTTGTATCTATTATGCAAACCGAATGCTCAAAAAGGAACCTTAAACGTCCAAAATTATATAATCATTTAAAAAAAACTTATGCAAAAGTATATTCCATACCGAATTGTTTTTAATTTTGCATGGCAAGCGAGAGAGATAAATGAATATTCAAGATATTTTCTTATTCTGGTAGATAACTATTAATAAAGAACTAACTTATGTCACAAATTGTCGGACATATTTCCCAGGTCATCGGGCCTGTGGTTGATGTATATTTCGAAGGCACTGAAACGGAAACGTTTCTTCCGGCTATTCATGATGCACTCGAAATAAAGAGACACAACGGCAGACGCCTGATTGTGGAGGTACAGCAGCACATCGGTGAAAACACTGTTCGTACAGTAGCCATGGATAGCACCGACGGTCTGCAACGAGGAATGAAAGTACGATCTTTGGGTGGTCCTATCACAATGCCAGTAGGCGACCAAATCAAAGGTCGATTGATGAATGTAGTAGGCGACTCTATTGATGGTATGCGAGATTTGGACCGCACAGGCGCTTACCCTATTCATCGTGAGCCACCCAAATTTGAAGACTTGACTACAACCGAGGAAGTCCTTTACACGGGTATTAAAGTTATTGATTTGCTGGAACCCTATAGTAAAGGTGGAAAAATCGGTTTGTTCGGAGGTGCAGGTGTAGGCAAGACAGTCCTTATTCAGGAACTCATTAATAATATAGCTAAAAAGCAACATGGATTTTCTGTATTTGCCGGTGTAGGTGAACGTACACGCGAAGGTAATGACTTACTAAGGGAAATGATTGAATCGGGCGTAATACGTTACGGAGACGAGTTCAAGAAAAGCATGGAAGAAGGGAATTGGGATTTATCAAAAGTAGATTACGACGAAGTAGCCAAATCTCAGGTATCTCTGATATTCGGACAGATGAACGAACCCCCCGGAGCACGTCAATCCGTAGCCCTTTCCGGCCTGACTGTTGCCGAATCATTCCGCGATATAGGTTCCGAGACAGACGGGCCACGCGATATTCTGTTCTTTATTGATAACATCTTCCGTTTCACACAGGCGGGCTCCGAGGTTTCAGCCTTGTTAGGCCGTATGCCTTCGGCTGTAGGTTACCAACCGACATTGGCTACTGAAATGGGAGCCATGCAGGAACGAATCACATCGACACGCAACGGTTCAATTACTTCAGTTCAGGCTGTATATGTACCTGCCGACGACTTGACCGACCCTGCTCCAGCCACAACCTTTACCCACCTGGACGCAACGACAGTGCTTAGTCGTAAAATTACCGAATTGGGTATCTATCCGGCCGTAGATCCTTTGGAATCTACCTCACGTATTCTTGCCCCGCATATCGTAGGCGAAGAGCATTATCAAGTAGCCCAAAAGGTAAAACAAATACTACAACGCAACAAGGAATTACAGGACATCATTTCTATCTTGGGTATGGAAGAGTTATCGGATGAAGACCGCACATTGGTAAATCGTGCCCGTCGCGTTCAACGATTCCTTTCGCAGCCGTTTGCCGTAGCCGAACAGTTTACAGGCGTCCCCGGTACTATGGTGAATATCGAAGATACCATCAAGGGATTCCGTATGATTCTGGACGGTGAGGTCGACTACTTGCCCGAACCGGCCTTCCTGAATGTAGGTACTATCGAGGAAGCAATAGAAAAAGGTAAAAAACTGTTGGAGCAGGCCAAGTCATAACTTATAATCCGTCAGTAGTTCATTTTGCTGCCGACGATAAACCGAATATCAAACAACGGCAATGAAAAAATTACAGTTGACTATCGTATCACCGGAAAAAAGGCTCTTCCAAGGTGAAGTGAATCAAGTTACTCTACCAGGAGTCATGGGTTCTTTTACCATCTTGCCACAACATGCTCCTATTGTTTCTTCACTCACACGTGGAAAAATTCTGTATGTTACGGCAGACGGTACGTCACAAGACTTAGAAGTAATGGGAGGATTCGTAGAAATGAATGACAATAACGTGTCCGTCTGCATTAATTAATAATTGATGAAGTACATTATATAATTGAAAAAACGAATGAGGACGTGAGCAAGACAAAACGTAATTACCTGATCCAGACCGCGATATTAACCGTCTTAGTAGGAATAGTAGGAGGATGGATTTATTTTAATGCCAATCCACACCATTATTTTAACGGCTATCCATTAATCCCCTCCTATTTCTTTTTATTCGGATGGTTAATAATCAACATTGTGGAATGGAGCCGTAAAAAGATGCCCGGCAGGTTATTGCAAATATATATGTTGATCCGTGTAATGCGAATGCTTGCTTCATTCATTCTGATAGTACTTTATTGTGTGATAGCCCGCGAAGAAGCGCAAGCTTTTCTGCTGACATTCATTGCCAACTATTTGATATATCTAACGTATGATTCGTGGTTTTTCTACACTTTTGAAGTGAACAAGAAATCACAAAAAGAGAACAAACAATGAAACGATTGTGTAAAATATGGACCGGATTGTATGTCATGGCAGCATTATTGCTCCTATGTCCTGTTTCCGTTTGGTCTGCTGAATCTTCCTCAGAACCGGCTGAAGAAAAAGTCGATATCAGGGAAATAGTATTCGGCCATATCGGTGACTCATACGAATGGCACATTACATCATGGGGAGATACACATTTCACCATTCCTCTACCGGTAATCGTGTACAGCCGGACAAGCGGATGGCACGTATTCTCTTCAACACGTTTAGAGGAAAATGAAGGCAGCTATGAGGGATTATCCATAGCCCCTGCCGGCAGTCCCTATGAAGGGAAGCTGATAGAACATGATGCTGCCGGTAATGAAATCCGACCTTTCGACATTTCAATTACCAAAGTTGTCTTGGCGTTACTAATCAACAGTGTACTGCTGACGCTCATTATCCTTTATGTAGCCCGCTGGTATAAGAGACACTCCAAAGACAGTACAGCTCCCGGAGGATTTGTTGGAATGATGGAAATGCTCATTATGATGGTCAATGATGATGTCATCAAAAGTTGTGTAGGGCCCAAATACAAGAAATTTGCTCCTTATCTTTTGACCGCTTTCTTCTTCATTTTCATCAACAATCTGATGGGATTGATACCCTTCTTCCCCGGCGGTGCCAATGTAACAGGAAACATTGCTATTACTATGGCATTGGCTATCTGTACATTTATAGCAGTCAATCTGTTCGGAACCAAAACCTATTGGAAGGATATTTTCTGGCCAGACGTTCCATGGTGGCTGAAGGTGCCGGTACCGATGATGCCGTTTATCGAATTCTTTGGCATTCTCACCAAACCGTTCGCCCTGATGATCCGTCTTTTTGCCAATATGTTGGCCGGACACGTAGCAATGCTGGTACTGACATGTTTGGTCTTCATTTCTGCCAGCATGGGGCCTGCATTGAACGGGACATTGACTTTTACCTCCGTTCTATTCAATCTGTTCATGAACGCCCTCGAACTGCTGGTAGCCTTTATACAAGCCTATGTATTTACCCTGCTTTCAGCGGTATTCATCGGATTGGCCCAAGAAGATCATTCCCATAAAGAAGCTAAAACAATAGAAAACAATTAATAAAACAACCCTTTAAAAATTAGAAAGCTATGTTACTATCTGTATTATTACAAGCTGCTGCGGCAGGTGTTGGAGTTACAAAACTGGGAGCTGCACTGGGTGCCGGTCTCGTAGTGATTGGTGCCGGTTTAGGTATCGGCAGAATCGGAAGTGCGGCAATGGAAGCGATTGCCCGTCAACCGGAAGCAGCAGGCGACGTTCGTACAAGTATGATTATTGCTGCAGCCTTGATCGAAGGTGTTGCCTTCTTGGCTGTAGTTGTATGTTTGTTGGTATTCCTTATCTGATTTGTAAAACTTCCAATTTGTAAATGTACGGTCGCTTTCTACATTGGCAGAAACGACCGGACATTACCGATTGACAAATAAACGAATACTTATGTCATTGTTATTACCCGACAGTGGTCTGCTGTTTTGGATGGCCTTATCCTTTGGCATCGTCTTCATCATCCTGGCAAAATACGGTTTTCCTGTTATTACCCGAATGGTAGAAGAACGAAAAGCTTATATCGACAAGTCCATGAAGGTAGCCCAGGAAGCCAATGCCCAACTTGCCCATTTGAAAGAAGAAAGCGAAGCATTGATAGCTTCAGCCAACAAGGAGCAGGGACGCATCTTGCGGGAAGCGATGCAGGAACGTGATAAGATTATCGCCGACGCACGCAAACAAGCAGATACCGCAGCCCAAAAAGAATTGGACGAAGTGCGCAGGCAGATTCAACAGGAAAAGGAAGAAGCTATTCGCGACATCCGTCGTCAAGTGGCAGTTCTTTCAGTGGACATTGCCGAGAAAGTGCTTCGAAAGGAATTGGACGAAAAGCACGAACAAATGGACATGATAGAACGCATGCTTGACGAGATGCTGACTACGCCCAAAAAGAACTAACGAGATAGACAAAAGGAAAAGATGGATATAGGAATTGTTTCAATGCGATATGCCAAAGCCCTGATTGATTATGCCTACAACAGTGGTAAGGAAGATGTAATGTACCGGGAATTCAGTACATTGACACGTAGTCTGGAAGCACATTCCGAACTACGCGAATCATTACTGAACCCCATTCTCTCTACCGAAGATAAATTCACGCTTATCTGTACAGCCGCTTGTGGCGACCAGCCGGCAAGCGAAGAATTCAAACGCTCTATCGCACTGATACAGAAGAACAGGCGTGAAGGAATGCTTCAATATATCGGCCTGTCATTTCAGAAGCTATATCGCCAAAGGAAACATATCGGTACCGCCAAACTGACAACAGCCATTCCGGTCAGTCAGGCAGTGGAAGAACGTATCCGCCAGGCTGCTTCTTCCATGCTGCATGCCCGCATGGAATTGCAAACAGAAGTAAATCCCGCCATAGAAGGAGGATTTATCTTCGACATCAACGATTTTCGTTTGGATGCCAGCATCGCAACCCAGATCAAGAAAGTGAAACAACAATTCATTGAAAAGAACCGCAGAATTGTATAACAATCCGGTTTGGAGACAAGATTGTGGGATTCACTATTCATTAGGAAAGTAAAATGTAATTTATTAGGAAAGTAAAATGATCTCAGAAAACATAAAAGTAAGCGAAGTTTCCGACGTCTTACGCAAGCAACTGGAAGGTATTGATACCCGCGTCCAATTAGACGAAATAGGTACCGTACTTCAGGTGAGTGATGGTGTTGCCCGTATATACGGGTTGCGTAACGCAGAGGCAAACGAACTGCTGGAATTTGAAAATGGCATTAAAGCCATTGTGATGAACCTGGAGGAAGACAATGTGGGTGCCGTATTGCTGGGGCCAACCGACCGAATCAAGGAAGGATTCACTGTAAAGCGTACCAAACGTATTGCCTCCATCATGGTGGGTGAAAGCATGCTGGGACGTGTTATCGACCCATTGGGCGCTCCTCTCGATGGCAAAGGACTGATAGGTGGTGAACTATGTGAGATGCCGCTGGAACGTAAAGCTCCCGGTGTCATTTTCCGCCAACCGGTTAACCAGCCGTTACAAACAGGATTGAAAGCTGTGGATGCCATGATTCCCATCGGACGAGGACAACGTGAGTTGATTATCGGTGACCGCCAGACCGGTAAAACAGCTATTGCCATTGATACCATTATCAATCAACGCTCCAATTACGAAGCGGGCGATCCGGTCTACTGCATCTATGTAGCTATCGGCCAAAAGGGTTCTACCGTCGCCACGATTGTCAACACCCTGCGCCAATATGGAGCGATGGATTATACCATTGTCGTAGCGGCGACAGCCGGTGACCCGGCCGCCCTGCAATACTATGCTCCTTTTGCAGGTGCTGCTATCGGCGAATATTTCCGCGATACCGGCCGTCATGCACTGGTTGTTTATGACGACCTGTCCAAACAGGCAGTAGCCTATCGCGAAGTTTCCCTGATTCTGCGTCGTCCGTCAGGACGTGAAGCCTATCCGGGTGATATTTTCTACCTGCACTCCCGTCTGCTGGAACGCGCGGCAAAGATTATCAACCAGCCCGAAGTGGCTGCCCGGATGAACGACCTGCCGGACAGCCTGAAAGGTAAAGTCAAAGGCGGAGGTTCGTTGACGGCACTCCCCCTCATTGAAACGCAGGCAGGTGACGTATCGGCCTATATCCCGACCAACGTAATCTCCATTACCGACGGTCAGATATTCCTTGACAGCAACCTTTTCAACCAAGGCAACCGTCCGGCTATTGATGTAGGTATCTCTGTCAGCCGTGTAGGTGGTAATGCCCAAATCAAGGCCATGAAGAAAGTGGCCGGTACGTTGAAAATAGACCAGGCTCAGTATCGCGAACTGGAAGCCTTCTCCAAGTTCAGCGGCGACATGGATCCCGTTACTGCCCTCACCATTGACAAGGGACAGAAGAATACGCGCCTACTCGTGCAGCCACAATATTGTCCGATGCCGGTAGAAAAGCAAGTCGCCATTCTCTATTGCGGAACGCATGGATTGCTGAAGAACGTCCCGCTGGCCAAAGTCAACGACTTTGAACGCAGTTTCCTCGATACACTCGAAATGAGCCACCGGGAAGATGTGCTCGATGTGCTGAAGAAAGGTGTTATTGATGACGATGTATGCAAAAAGCTGGAAGAAACGGCCGAAAGGGTCGCCAGACAATTCTTATAAACAAACGGATTTCAGGCTATATCGGTACGAGGTCGACAAAACCTTGTACCGATTGCCCCAAATACCGGATATATCACTCATAATCGAACAGACATGGCATCACTCAAAGAAGTAAAAAACAGAATTAATTCCGTAAAGAGTACTCGACAGATTACTTCAGCCATGAAAATGGTCGCTTCTGCCAAACTTCACAAAGCACAGGGACAGATTGAAAACATGTACCCCTATCAGCAGAAGCTGAATGAGATTCTGACGAACTTTTTAGGCACTGACATCCGGGTCGAATCTCCCTACATCGAGGTACGTCCCGTAACGAAAGTTGCTATCGTCGCCTTCTCGTCCAACAGTTCATTGTGCGGTGCTTTCAATTCCAACGTGGTGAAAAGGCTCGAACACGCGCTGGAAGAATACAGCACGCTCGGCAAGGATAATATTCTCCTTTATCCCATAGGCAAAAAGGTGGAAGAGGCTGTCAGGAAGTTAGGATATACTTCTCAAGGAACATATCAGTCTATGGCCGATAAGCCTTGCTATACCGAGGCCTATCAACTGGCCGAACAGCTGATGGCATTGTATGCCGAAAAAGCGATAGACCGCGTCATACTGATCTATCACCATTTCAAATCCATGGGTTCGCAAGTGCTTCAGCAAGAAGACTTTCTCCCTCTTAATCTGGAACAAATGGCCATGCAAACGGCAACGCATCCCGACAAGAAAGAAACGGTTGTTTACAACAACGACTACATTGTGGAGCCGTCGGTCGGCGAATTGATAGCCGAACTGATTCCCAAAGTACTCTGTCAGAAGATATTCACGGTGCTTCAGGATTCCAATGCTTCCGAACACGCCGCACGCATGCTGGCCATGCAGGCTGCGACCGACAATGCCAACGAACTCATCCAGGACCTGACGCTGCAATACAACAAAACCCGGCAACAAACCATTACCAACGAACTGCTCGACATCATCGGCGGCAGCCTGAGGTAAAAAAATACTAATAAACCCCGAAAGACAAGCTACTTATAGGAAAATAGCTTATCTTTGCCATCGTATTAACTGAAAACGTGTAATAAAATGAAAAGAGTATTTTTGTATATGATGTTTGCCTTGTTGGGTATGGGTTACGCTATGGCACAGGCTGAAATCAAGTTTGATAAAACCACTGCCAACCTCGGCACATTCCCCGAAGAAAAGCCCGTAGTGAGCTGTGTCTTTTCTTTCACGAACATTGGCGACGCGCCGCTGGTCATTCATCAGGCGGTAGCATCCTGCGGATGCACAGTCCCCGAATACACGCAAGAACCTGTATTACCGGGAAAGAAAGGAACAATCAAGGTAACATATGACGGAACGGGCAAGTATCCCGGCCATTTCAAGAAGTCCATTACACTGCGTACAA
This sequence comes from uncultured Bacteroides sp., assembly GCF_947632445.1. Lineage (GTDB taxonomy): Bacteria > Bacteroidota > Bacteroidia > Bacteroidales > Bacteroidaceae > Bacteroides. The sequence goes on from NZ_CANRPM010000005.1 coordinate 47,617, forward strand.
ATGCCAAGACGGAAATGATGCGTCTGTTCATCGAAGGAGACATGACCCCGAAAGGCGAAAAAAAATAAGGAATAAACTTACCAAATCATAACCGAAAAGGATGCCTGACACAGCGACGGCATCCTTTTTCTTTTCCTGCCGTTTCCCTTCCTCGCCAATCTTGTCGGAAAAACACCGTCTGCAGGAAGCCCCCTTAACGAAGCGCTTTCTGACACTCTCACGAAGCACTTCCTCAGCCCCTCACGAAGCACTGTGTTAAACCCTGAGAAAGCACTGTGTCAGATGTCCACGAAGCACTTCGTCGATTCCCCATCTCCAGATACATTCCTTCCGCTCGGTTTGCCGGCAAATGAATTACCTTCGTACTGTCTTCAGACCTCTCTTTCTACATTTAGGGCACAGATAATTTTGACACTTCCCGTTTTTTTGTTTTCTTTGACCTCCAAATAAGAAGTATATAGACAGCCTATTATTAATTCTAAAAAACAATATCAAACATTCTGCTATGAAACAGGAAGAAGAACAAGTGACCGGTTTGCCGGAAAACGCATTCCGGGAACTGAAACCGGGCGAAACGTACAACCCGCTGATGAGTCCGGGCAAGAACTATCCCGAAGTAAACGTGTGGTCAGTGTTGTGGGGCATCTGCATGGCTGTCCTCTTTTCGGCCGCCGCAGCTTATCTGGGCCTGAAAGTGGGTCAGGTGTTCGAAGCTGCCATTCCCATTGCCATCATCGCCGTCGGCGTATCGAGTGCCGCCAAACGCAAGCATGCCTTGGGTGAAAATGTCATTATCCAGTCTATCGGAGCCAGTTCGGGCGTCATTGTGGCCGGAGCCATCTTTACCCTACCCGCTCTTTATATCTTGCAGGAAAGCTATCCGAAGGAAGTGACTGTCACCTTTGCCCAAGTATTCATCAGCTCACTGCTGGGAGGTGTACTGGGCATCCTATTCCTCATTCCCTTCCGTAAATACTTTGTCAGTGACATGCACGGCAAGTATCCTTTCCCCGAAGCAACGGCTACCACACAGGTGCTCGTATCGGGCGAAAAGGGTGGCAGCCAGGCCAAGCCACTGCTGGCAGCCGGTCTGATAGGCGGTCTGTACGACTTCATCGTGGCTACTTTCGGTTGGTGGAACGAGAACTTCACCACCCGTTTCTGCTCGTGGGGCGAGATGCTGGCCGAAAAGACCAAATTAGTGTTCAAGGTGAACGTCGGCGCTGCTGTGTTGGGCTTGGGCTATATAGTCGGCCTGAAGTATGCCGCTATTATCTGCTTCGGTTCGCTGGCCGTGTGGTGGATCATCATCCCCGGCATGTCACTGTTCTGGGGCGACGTCGTACTGAACCAATGGAACCCCGAAATCACCCAGACCGTAGGCCAAATGTCACCCGAACAGATATTTACCTACTATGCCAAAAGTATCGGCATCGGCGGTATCGCTATGGCCGGCATCATCGGTATCATCAAATCATGGGGCATCATCAAGAGTGCGGTGGGACTGGCAGCCAAGGAAATGGGGGGCAAGTCGAAAGTTGATGCCAACGTCATCCGCACCCGCCGCGACCTCTCGATGAAGTTTATTGCCATCGGCTCCCTCATCACGCTGGCGCTGGTGTTCCTCTTCTTCTACCTCGACGTGATGCAGGGTAACCTGTTGCACACTGTCGTAGCTATCCTGCTCGTGGCAGGCATCGCTTTCCTATTCACCACCGTAGCGGCCAATGCCATTGCCATCGTGGGTACCAACCCCGTTTCGGGCATGACATTGATGACGCTCATTCTGGCTTCGGTAGTCATGGTAGCCGTCGGTCTGAAAGGTCCCGGCGGTATGGTAGCTGCCTTAGTCATGGGCGGCGTGGTCTGCACGGCCCTGTCTATGGCAGGGGGCTTCATCACCGACCTGAAGATAGGTTATTGGTTGGGAACGACTCCTTTCAAGCAGGAAGCGTGGAAGTTCCTGGGTACCCTTGTTTCGGCAGCCACCGTAGGCGGAGTAATGATTATTCTGAACAAGACCTACGGCTTCACCAGCGGACAGCTGGCCGCCCCGCAGGCTAACGCCATGGCTGCCGTCATCGAACCGCTGATGAACGGTGTAGCCGCTCCTTGGCTGCTCTACGGCATCGGCGCCATACTGGCCATCGTACTCACACTGCTCAAAGTGCCCGCGCTGGCCTTCGCCTTAGGCATGTTCATCCCACTCGAACTGAACACTCCGTTGCTCGTAGGCGGTGCTATCAACTGGTATGTGACAACCCGCAGCAAGGATGCCAAAATCAATGCCGAACGCGGTGAAAAAGGTACGTTGCTGGCCTCCGGTTTCATTGCCGGCGGTGCACTGATGGGTGTAGTCAGCGCAGGCATGCGCTTCGGTGGTGTCAACTTAGTCAACGAGACTTGGATTGCCAACGCATGGTCACAGATTATAGCACTCGCAGCTTACGCCATCTTGATATTCTATTTCATCAAAGCATCCATGAAAATCAAATCATAAATCCCTGAAAGCTTATGAAAACAATATTTTTTTCAATCTTATTATCTGTTGCAACGATGTTATCTGCACAAAATACGTTTGAACTTCCGCTCTGGCCGAACGGAGCGCCCAATAGCAACGGATTGGCCGGAACAGAAGAAGACCTCGAAGGGGGCCGGGTGGCCAATGTAATCACTCCCTCCATTACGGTCTATAAGGCCAACAGGCCCAACGGAACAGCCATTATCATGTGTCCCGGTGGCGGATATGCCCGTCTGGCTATGAACCACGAAGGGCATGACATGGCTCCCTGGTTCAATGCCCAAGGCATCACCTACATTGTACTGAAATACCGTATGCCCAACAGTCATTATGAAGTACCGTTGAGCGACGCCGAACAGGCCATCCGCCTTGTCCGCCAACATGCGAAGGAATGGAATATCTGTCCGAACCGTATCGGCATCATGGGTGCTTCGGCCGGCGGCCATTTGGCTGCTTCGTTGGCTACCCTCTACAGCAGTGACGAAACCCGCCCGGACTTTCAGGTATTGTTTTATCCGGTTATCTCGATGGTGCCGGGTGTGACGCATGGCGGTTCACGAGAGAACTTACTGGGCAACCAGCCTTCCCAAGAACTGGAAGAGAAGTACACTCTGGAAAAACAAGTGAATGACCGCACACCCCAAGCTTTCATCATGCTCTCGGCTGACGATGGAGCCGTGCCTCCCGCTAATGGCATTCATTACTTTGAAGCCTTGCTCCAACATCAGGTTCCGGCTACATTGCATGTCTATCCCACCGGCGGTCACGGCTGGGGATTCCGCGACGCTTTCACTTACAAACGCCAGTGGACAGGCGAACTGGAAAAATGGCTGCGAGAAGGACTTAAATTCGAATGATGACGAAACAATCGATCCTTAACTGTTGCTGAAGGCAGCCTTTCCATTTCTGACAGCCGGTGCTCAAGAGCCCGGCTGTCCTGTTAGAACGGGACGGAACCATCCATTTCTTCCCCGCCGAAGGAATTGAGATCTGCTTCAGTGGGAGGAGGAGGGGTGGCCGTGCTACCGATAGGTGCATTCATGCGAGAACCGAAGGTAGTTCCCCCACCCTCGCCCGGAAGCGGTATTATCATGTCGTCCTCTGGATTCTGGAAACGGGTATATTGACCGATAAAACGCAGGCGAACGTCGCCGACAGCACCATTACGGTGTTTGGCTATGATGATTTCGGCCATACCGCGCAGGTCTGTGCCGTCGGCTGAAGTATAAATCTTATAGTATTCGGGACGATGGATAAAGCACACCATATCGGCATCCTGCTCGATGGCACCGGACTCACGCAGGTCGCTCAGCTGCGGGCGCTTACCTTCCTCACCTTCACGGTTTTCCACACTACGATTTAATTGCGACAAGGCAATGATGGGAATATTCAGTTCCTTGGCCAATCCCTTCAGAGAGCGGGAGATGGTACTGACCTCTTCCTGACGGTTTCCGAAGAACATGCCGCTGGCATTCATCAGCTGAAGATAGTCGATGATGATGATCTTCACTCCATGCTCACGTACCAGTCGACGTGCCTTGGTACGCAGTTCAAACACCGAAAGCTGCGGCGTATCGTCCACGTATAGCGGAGCGTCCAGCAGATCACGCAGTTTATAATCCAGTTGTTGCCACTCGTAATCGGCCAGCTGTCCGCTCTTTATTTTCTCGCTCGGTATTTCGCAGACATTCGATATCAGACGGTTCACAAGCTGCACATTACTCATTTCGAGCGAAAACAGTGCGACGGGATTATGAAAATTCACGGCAATATTCTTGGCCATAGACAGTACGAAAGCTGTCTTACCCATAGCCGGACGGGCAGCAATGATGATAAGGTCGGAGTTCTGCCATCCTGAAGTCATCTTGTCCAGTTTGGTAAACCCGCTTTCCAATCCGCTCAAGCCGTCAGTACGTGCCGCCGCCTTCTGTATCAACTGATAAGCCTCGGAAATAACGGGGTTGATCTGCGTATAATCTTTCTTCATGTTCTGCTGGGAGATTTCAAAGAGCTTTCCCTCGGCCTCCTGCATCAAATCATCCACATCAATCGTTTCATCAAAAGCCTTTGTCTGGATAGTGCTGGTGAAGGTGATTAACTCACGGGCCAAAGCTTTTTGAGCAATGATGCGGGCATGATATTCAATATGAGCCGACGAAGCCACCTTGCCGCTAAGCTGCGCCAGATAGAAAGGGCCTCCCACTTCTTCCAGTTCTCCCCGCTTGGAAAGTTGGTCCTTGACGGTAAGGATATCCACAGGCTTCTGATTGATTGCCAGGTCGGTAATGGCAGCATATATCAGCTGATGACGGCGTTCATAAAACGATTCCGGCCTCAGTATCTCGCCTACCAGTGAATAGGCATCTTTCTCTATCATCAGTGCGCCCAGTACAGCTTCCTCCAGTTCGGGAGCCTGGGGCTGAATGCGTCCGTAGTCGGTCACCGGCTGCGGTGTCTTGCTTCGCGATGTGCGAATGTTTCGTTTCTGTTCTGCCATGGCCTTGAATTATAGCGGTTTAATTGAATGACATTTTTCCCCTTGCCGCTTTTAGTACAAGGAGGAAACAAAGATACGGGAAATTCTCCATACTCTATCTCCCCATTCCCGTCTTTTTATAAAACCTTTGTGCGGTGGTTTGCCGGTTTATTGTTACATTTGTGCAAACAACCACGAACTTAGAACGAGTATGATTACCTTTCCGAACGCTAAAATAAACTTGGGTTTAAACATTACTGAGAAAAGACCCGATGGTTACCACAACTTGGAAACCATTTTCTACCCTATCCCGTTAGAAGACGCTTTGGAAGTATGTACCAGCTATAAAGGCGAAGGGAAATATTCGCTTACACAAAGCGGACTGCCGATTGAAGGAGATATAGAAAAAAACTTAGTTGTAAAGGCTTATAAATTGCTACAAGATGAAGGCTGTGATTTACCGCCCGTAAACATCTATCTGCATAAACACATTCCTTCGGGATCCGGGCTGGGAGGCGGTTCGGCTGATGCCGCTTTCATGCTGAAACTGCTGAACGGGACTTACAACCTGCATCTGACAGAAGAACGTCTGGAAAAATATGCCGCTTGCCTGGGTGCAGACTGCGCTTTTTTTATCCGTAACCGGCCAACGTATGCAGAAGGTATCGGAAATATCTTTTCACCGGTTGAACTCTCGTTGGCAAACTGGCAGTTAGTGCTGGTGAAACCGGCCGTTTTCGTTTCGACACGCGACGCTTTTGCCCGTATCCGTCCACAACATCCGATACACAACCTGAAAGACATTATACAGCTACCCATAGAAAAGTGGAAAGACTATATGGTAAATGACTTCGAAGAAAGTGTATTCCCACAATTCCCTATCATCGGTGACATCAAGGCGGAGCTTTATCGTATGGGAGCCGTCTATGCTTCGATGAGTGGTTCAGGATCGTCAGTCTACGGTCTGTTCGCTCCCGGCGCTTTTCTACCCGACGAAGACTTCAGTACAGGAAGTCAGATGTTCAGGCTCACACTGAAATGACCATACAACAAAAAATAAGAATGGCACACTAAGTCTGCGAAATCTTCGCTTACATTGTGTGCCATTCTTCTGTAAACAGGTATTTCTATCAATAGACTTCTACCTTGGCGGCCAACGCTTTAGTCTTATCACGCAGAGCATCGAGGTCACTGCCCAAAGGCGCATAGCACAGGACTACCCCCATACGACGATTAACACGGGTAGTAGGCTTGCCGAAAATACGCAGATAAGTATCCTCAGCCTCAGTTACAGCTTCCATTCCCCGGTAATTAGGGCGTTCCTGGCTGGCGATTGGCGAAAGGATGACCGCACTGGCCCCCATACGTTCTTGCTTGATGTTTGGAATGGGAAGTCCCAAGACAGCACGCAGGTGCAGTTCAAACTCATTCAGGTTCTGTGTCCCCGCCAATGTCACCATACCTGTATCATGCGGACGTGGTGAGAGTTCGGAGAAATAAACGCCATTCTCGTGACTCAAGAAGAACTCTACTCCCCACAGGCCGGCACCCGTCAAAGCACGTGTCACTTTTTCTGCCATGTCTTGTGCTTCTTTCAATTGGGCCGGATCAATACGGGCAGGCTGGAAGCTTTCACGGTAATCACCACCCTTTTGTACATGCCCGATAGGCGGGCAGAACAGCGTAACACCATTCTTTTGAGTTACAGTAAGCAGCGTTATTTCACTGTCAAACTTGATAAATTCTTCAATAATCAGTTCTTTGATATCACCCCTACTTCCATTGCAACCATATTCCCAGGCATGTTCCAATTCGTTTGCACTCTTCACAAGCGACTGCCCCTTTCCCGATGAAGACATCAACGGCTTAACCACACAAGGAAAACCAATCTGAGCCGCTGCCTCTTTCAATTCGTCAAGTGATTTTGCATAAAAATATTTCGCTGTTTTCAGTCCCAACTCCTTGGCTGCCAAGTCACGAATGGCCTTACGGTTCATTGTAAAATTCACTGCGCGGGCACTTGGAACAACCTGAATTCCTTCTTTCTCGAAATCGTAAAGGCGCTCGGTACGAATAGCCTCAATCTCCGGGACGATAATATCGGGATGATGCTTGCGCACAACACGCTCCAAAGCATCGCCATCGAGCATACTGAACACCTCACATTCATCTGCTACCTGCATGGCAGGTGCGCCAGCATACGAATCGCAGGCTATGATATACTGTCCTTTCCGTTGAGCCGAGATAACAAATTCCTTACCCAGTTCACCGGAGCCTAATAATAAAATCTTCTTCATTATAATCTGTCTTTTATCTGTATTTCTTTTGTTCTGAAACGACCTCCGATTTTTTCAACTTCAACGTCCATTTATTGATGCTGCTCTCTCAATAAATCGTTTACAGTTTTCACAGGATTGAATGTGCTTAACGGAACTTCTACAAAGACAGTATTCCAATCGCTCATAGCACCATTCCACAAACCAGGAAGTTCGAGAGCCTTCAGTTCTTTTCCATTTTTCGACTTATATGAAATAAATCCAGTCGCCTTATCCACATATTTCGTCAGGTCGAACTTGTTCCCTTTATAATCGCGTACTGCACATACCAGATCAACAGGATTGAAATGCGTCCCTTTTTCGAACATTTCTTTCTTTTCGGGATCTTTCATGTCTATCTGAGAACTTTCCAAGATCTGTAATGAAATAGTTCCATCGCTGTTGTAAGCCAGGAACGGTCCGCCACCCGGTTCGCCTACATTCTTTACCATACCGCATACACGCATCGGCCGGTTAAGTTTCTTTTTCAGGTAAATAGCCAGTTCAGAATCCTCAAAGTTCTTCACTTCCAAATTCTTACAATGAAGTTTTTTCTGTAGGAATTGAAGCATCTCAAGGACTTGCTCGTGAGAATACTTACCACTGTCGAGCAACTGCAGATAGGCAAATGCCTTTTGCTGTAAAGCGACCAATACACCGGCTATCAGTTTCTTATATAATACAGTATCCCCTTTCAGCTTATCGGGTACCACATTGTCGATGTTCTTGATAAATACAATATCTGCATCCAAGTCGTTCAGGTTCTCGATTAATGCCCCGTGGCCACCCGGACGAAAAAGGAATTTTCCATTATCACGGAAAGGTTTGTTCTCCATATCCGCAGCAATGGTATCTGTGCTGGGCTTCTGTTCGGAGAAACTAATATTATAATCTACTCCATATTTTTTAGCATAAGCAGCAGCTTTTTTATCAACAAGTTCCTTAAACAATGCACGATGTTCGGGCGATACAGTAAAATGTACATTTACCTTTCCATTCTTGTTGGCTGCATAAAGAGCGCCTTCTACCAAATGTTCTTCAACCGGAGTACGGTTACCGTCTTCGTATTTATGGAATTTCAGCAAACCTTTGGGAAGAGCGCCATAATTCAATCCCGCAGATTCCAACAGAGCTGCAACTACAAACTTGTATTTCCCTCCACTTATCAGTTCGGCTATCTTCTTGCCCGTTGTTTTCAGACAAGCTTCTTCCAAATCGGAATAAAATGCAAACTTTTCGATTTTCTCAAAAAATGTCTTCTCAAAAGACGTCTGCGGCATATCGTATTCAGCTCCCAAAAATTCGAATAAGTTCTTAAACATACGACTGGCAGCTCCTGAAGCGGGAACAAATTTCACAACTGTCTTGTCTGTCTGCATGTATGCCTCCCATGCGTCTAAATACTTTTTCTGTTCATCGGTAGCAGGAGCAAAGATACCGTTCTCTACAGAAGCCGCCGCAGCCAGTTTCAGATAAGGAAATCCCTTTTCGAAGCAAGCCAACTGTTCTTCAATTTGTTTTTCACTGATGCCTTTCTTTTCAAGCATCTCTTTGTCTTGTGGTGTCATCATAATATGTATGTTTTTATAAGTTTCAGCCTTTTACTGCCCAAAAATACAAAAAAACTGTAACAGTCGGTAAGAAACAGAAGAAAAAACGATGTAGAGCAAAATCATTTTGTCTACTATGAGCGGAAATCAGATTGCAAAAGGATTATCCACAAAAAAAACGTATATTTGTCTGCCAAAACAGACAAGCATCGCGAGAACTAAGATGAAAAAAGCCGGAAACATACTTATCATAGACGACAACCGAGGCGTACGCAACGCTTTGCAATTACTGCTAAAGCCGCACTTCGACCGCATAGAAGCCCTCTCCTCACCTGTCTCTCTTCCGACATGCCTAAACGCAACAGATTGGCAGGTCATACTACTTGACATGAACTTTAAGGCTGGGATCAACAATGGTAATGAAGGTCTCTACTGGCTGCATGAAATAAAGAAAATGAAACCATACATCCCTGTAGTACTATTTACAGCCTACGCAGACATCAGCTTGGCTGTACGTGGTATCAAGGAAGGAGCTACGGACTTTGTGGTAAAGCCATGGGATAACGAAAAACTGATTGAGACCTTGCTTTCAGCCGCCATGCCTCCCGAAAAGCTACAGACAAAAGAAAGTATCCCAATGTATTGGGGAGAGAGTGCCGCCATGAACCGCCTACGACGCCTTGTAGAAAAAGTAGCAGACACCGATGCCAATGTACTGATAACCGGTGAAAACGGTACGGGAAAAGAAATGCTTGCACGAGAAATACACCGTCTTTCATCGCGTCGCCATCACGAGATGATTACTGTAGATATGGGTGCCCTGACCGAATCTTTGTTTGAAAGCGAGCTTTTCGGCCACGTAAAAGGGGCTTTTACTGATGCGCGGAATGAACGTACCGGCAAATTTGAAGCAGCTAACGACAGTTCCTTATTTCTCGATGAAATAGGTAATCTGCCTTTCCACCTGCAAGCCAAATTGCTTACAGCCATCCAACAGAAGGCTGTTGTCAAAGTAGGAAGCAATCTGCCCATACCCGTCAATATACGCCTAATCTGCGCGACCAACCGCAACCTGCCCGACATGGTAAAACGTGGTGAGTTTCGAGAAGACTTGCTTTACCGCATCAATACAATCCATTTGGAAATACCGCCTTTACGCCAGCGGACAGAAGATATTCTGCCACTTGCCGAACAATTTGTCTGCCGTTTTTGTCAACAATATCACAAGAAACCACTTACACTACCCGATGATTCATGCGATAAGCTCTTAAAACATCCCTGGTATGGCAACATCCGTGAATTGGAGCACACCATCGAAAAGGCGGTCATCATTTGCGACGGTGCTATCCTGACGTCTGATTGCTTTCAGTTAACACATTCGTCTGCCCGGCCAGCCACAGATTCCCAAGTCTCTACATTGGAAGCAATGGAGCGTCAAATGATAACGAAGGCTATACAGAATTGTGAAGGAAACCTTTCGGCCGTAGCAGCCAGCTTGGGTATCAGCCGACAAACCTTATATAACAAAATGAAAAAATACGGACTATAATCCCAATAGCTATGACTTTCCACAACCTTTCCCTATACTATTCCTTTCGCACAACCGTCAGTCTCATTACGGCACTCGCGTCAGGATTTGCATGGGCTGTCTGCATCGTTGACACTTCCGAACTACAGCTATCGGAAAGCAAATTTCTTTTAGCCCTCTTCCTAACTGTTCTGTTGTTTGTAGTGCTATACTGGCAATTGCAATTATATAAACAACACGCCCGAAAAGTGCTCTTCTTTCTCGATGCCATTGAGAACAATGACACATCTATCCATTTTGCAGAAGATAGCAGTACTCCCGACAGCCGGCTCGTAAATCATGCAATTAATCGGGTTGCCCAGATTTTATATCAAGTTAAAACCGAGACAGCCCAACAAGAAAAATATTATGAACTAATATTGAATTGCGTGGATACAGGTATCATTGTGCTCAATGATAAAGGAGTAGTCTGCCAAAAAAACAATGGAGCCTTACACTTGTTGGGTACAGACATACTGACCCATATCGTCCAATTGGAACGTATCGACAAAAAACTGGCTAACCTGTTAAAGAATTGCCATGCAGGGAATAAACTGCAAGTCCCCATCTGCAACGAAAGAGGAACAAGAAATCTGGCTGTACACGTCAGCGAAATCATGCTTCATGGCGATCATCTCCGCATACTGGCTTTAAATGATATACATAATGAGCTGGATGAGAAAGAGATAGACTCGTGGACCAAACTCACCAAAGTGCTGACACACGAAATCATGAACTCTGTCACCCCTATCACTTCTCTAAGCAAAACCCTATTACAGCTTGCCAAGGATGAAAATAAAATCAATCGGGACGAACTACAAGGCGGCCTTCAGACTATTTGTGCCACAAGTCAAAGCCTGATGGCCTTTGTTGAATCCTACCGGCAGTTCACACACATTCCGTCACCCATACCGGAATTGTTCTATGTAAAAGACTTTACCAAACGCATGATTAGTCTGGCACGTCATCAATATCCCAATTCCAACATTACCTTCCTGACAGAAATCACTCCCGATGACCTTATCCTGTATGCAGATGAAAATCTGATTTCACAGGTAATGACCAACCTTTTAAAAAACGCAGTACAGGCCATCGAAAGCGAAAACAAAGATAAGAAAGAGAAATACATCCGCATTCATGCCTACTGCAACGAAGAAGAAGCTGTCGTCATTGAAATAACGAACAATGGGCCACCTATCCCACCCGACATAGAAAATCATATTTTTGTGCCTTTCTTTACCACCCGTGAAAAAGGCAGTGGTGTCGGATTAAGCATTTCGCGTCAGATTATGCGCCTGTCGGGAGGTAGCCTCACCTTAAAAGGCGATGAGAAAGAAACTACATTCGTACTTAAATTCAATTAAATCACAAATGGATTTAAGATAACATTATGCTTTTTTACTCTCGGAAATATAGATGAACGGAAATCGTTAAAGCACAGAGTAAGTCCCGGAGGACATCAAGGAAAACTCTGTGCTAATAAGGGATATATGGTCTAGAATTTATAGACGGACATCATGCGGATAATCATATAACTTACTCTCATTCATTAATATGAACGGGCAAAAATTACCCGGCAAGCCGAAGGTTTACCTGTTACCATACACTTACCCGGCTCTTTATCACCTGGAACCAATGAATTAAATGGAATACAGCGGATGGTAGCCTTGGTTTCTTCCTTAATTTTTTCTTCTGTTTCGGTCGTGCCGTCCCAGTGTGCCAGAATGAAACCGCCCTCTTCGATCTTCTCTTTAAACTCGTCGTAGCTGTCTACTGTTGTGATACGGCTATTGCGGTAATTCAAGGCCTTTTGATAAATGTTATTCTGAATATCTTCCAACAGATTCTTTACATATTCTTCAATGCCGTCGCATGAACGGGTTTCTTTCTCCAGCGTATCGCGACGCATCACTTCTATCGTGTTGTTTTCCAGGTCGCGGCCGCCAATCACAAGACGTACAGGAATTCCCTTTACTTCATAATCGGCAAACTTGAAACCCGGACGTTTGTTGTCAGCATTGTCATATTTCACGGAAATGCCCATCGCTTTCAGTTTGGCAACGATGCCGGCTGCTTTCTCGTCAATCTTTTGCAACATTTCCGCATTCTTGTAAATAGGAACAATAACTACCTGAATCGGAGCCAGATGCGGAGGAAGTACCAAACCGTTATCATCGGAGTGCGTCATGATGAGAGCACCCATCAGACGGGTTGATACGCCCCATGAAGTGGCCCAAACATATTCCAATTTATTCTCTTTGTTGACAAACTGAACATCAAATGCCTTGGCAAAATTCTGTCCCAAGAAATGAGACGTACCGCTCTGTAATGCTTTGCCATCCTGCATCATCGCCTCGATAGTATAAGTATTGAGTGCTCCTGCAAAGCGTTCGTTAGCAGATTTTACACCTTTCACCACAGGCACTGCCATATACTTTTCTGCAAAGTCGGCATATACATTCAGCATCTTCACAGCTTCTGCCTCGGCTTCTTCTTTAGTGGCATGAGCCGTATGTCCTTCCTGCCACAGAAATTCCGCTGTACGCAAGAACAAGCGGGTACGCATTTCCCAACGGAAGACATTAGCCCACTGATTGCATAGGATAGGCAGATCGCGATAGGAGTTTATCCAATTCTTATATGTATTCCAGATAATGGTTTCTGATGTCGGACGAATAATCAACTCTTCTTCCAACTTAGCAGCCGGGTCGACAACCACTCCACCACCCGCAGGATCGTTCTTCAATCTATAGTGAGTTACAACTGCACATTCTTTAGCGAAACCTTCTACATGTTCTGCTTCACGACTAAGGAAAGATTTAGGAATCAAAAGCGGGAAATAGGCATTTACGTGTCCTGTCTCTTTGAACATGTCGTCCAGCTGACGTTGCATTTTCTCCCATATAGCGTATCCATACGGTTTGATAACCATACATCCACGCACTGCCGACTGTTCGGCCAAGTCGGCCTTGACAACCAATTCATTGTACCACTGCGAATAGTTCTCACTGCGTTTGGTCAGTTCTTTCAGTTCTACTGCCATTTCTATCTATATTTAAGTTTGTTTTCTATCGTTTCAAATGAAGCGCAAAATTACGAATTTCTACTGAATAACGAAGTATCTGATTTCAGATTTTTCATGCCGGACGAAAGAGAACAAGGCCCATAAAGAGAATCAAATCCGCTGTCTTTATAGTAAGTCTATCAGTTTGTCCACATCTTCTTCGCGCGTGGCCCAGCTGGTAACGAAGCGCACCACCGTCTCCGTTTCGCCACGAGGCCCCCACAATTCGAAGGTGGCTTCGTGCATGAGGCGGTCGATGGTATCGTTGGGCAGGCAGACGAACTGCTGGTTGGTGGGCGAATCGAGGTGGAGCTTGTAACCCTTCTCTACAAACGCCTGCTTCAGCTTCAGGGCGAGGCGGACGGCATGGGTACCGATGCGCTGGTAGAGGCCGTCGGTAAAGAGCGTGCCGAACTGGACACCCAGCAGACGGCCCTTGGCCAACAATGCGCCATGCTGCTTGACGAGGGAGAAGAAATGAGGCAACCGCTCGGGACAAGCAGCCACCACCGCTTCGCCAAAAAGGGCACCGACCTTGGTACCTCCGATGTAGAAGACGTCGCACAGGCGGGCAATGTCCCTTAGTGTAACGTCCGTTCCCTCAGCCGCCAATCCGTAGCCCAGACGGGCGCCGTCCATATATAAAGGTATATTCGCCTCGCGGCATATACGGCTCAAGTCTTCCAGTTCACGAAGGGTGTAGAGCGTGCCCAGCTCCGTAGGGTGCGAGATGTAGAGCATGCCCGGCGCCACCATGTGTTCGTAGGTCTCGTCGCGGTAGAAGTTGCGGATATAGGCTTCCACATCGGCAGCCTTTACCTTGCCGTCGTATTGGGGCAGCGTGAGCACCTTGTGACCCGTAGCCTCGATAGCACCCGCTTCATGGACGTTGATGTGGGCCGATTCAGCTCCTAATACGCCTTCGTGGCGTGCCAGCAGGGCGTCAATGACGGTAGCATTGGTCTGCGTACCGCCTACCAGGAACTGAACGGCAGCCTGCGGACGGCCGCAAGCCTCGCGTATCAGGTTCCTGGCACGAGCCGTATAGTCGTCACAACCGTATCCGGGCGTCTGTTCCAGATTGGTTTCTACCAGGCGACGCATCACTTCGGGATGTGCGCCTTCCATATAATCGGTATCAAAATGTAGCATAACGTGAGTTCATATAAGAATAAATATAATCTGTTGTTAAATAGGAACATAGCGATAAAAGTATTAAATTTATGGTGTCAAGTTATCACATTTAAACGATTATCACTATGTTTCCAGCGTCTAAAGTTACGGAGATTTATTGTATGGCCGATGATTTTTGCAAGGAATTTACATTGCAACAGGAAAATATATAATTGTAGACAAACCTATTAGACATCGCAACAAACCTAACCGCATGAGTGATGCTGAAGTTATTGTTATTCTTATCCTGTTTCACTCTGGTGGTTTCCGCTGCTTCAAGCGTTAAATATTACACACCTAAATCACAATAATTTGCCCGTACAAGGCTTATTATTACGATTTTTTAGTACCTTTGCGGTCGGATTGGGGTAACTCATTCCAGAACATATTAGAATTTTAAGAAGCGTTATGCTTATCTTGTAAGTTGAAAACCTGAGAAACTTTCAAACGTGTACAAGGATAGCATAGTGGTTCTCACGCTATAGCGTGGGCTGCTATTACTACATCTGTACACAAGGTTTTCTCAGGACCGTCAACTTAAGATGTGAAGCATTGCAGTTCCACGCTTCGGTGTATAATAGCAAGAGGTCTTCGGGGGCTGGGAGACACTGACTTGATCATGACTAAAACAGAGTCACCGATTAATAGATACATAGAAACCTACATTAACAGCTATGTCAAGCCGTTTCGTAGTTTCATAAAAAGCAAGTATGTAGTTAATATTATTGGCCTTGCAGATTTTATTACTGTAGATGACCACGATGTGTATCTTCTTCTGCACAAATTGAAGACCTGTGATTTTGAAGTGATAATCTCCAAAGGACAAGATACTATAGACGAGATACAAGTTGAATATACTATTGAGGAGAACGTAAAAAAAGAGTTTTTTGAATATAGGATAGAAAATCTGATTTCAACTACATATTTGTCAAGCAAAACTGGCATTTCCATTGTCGGAATACTGGTTATGCAAATCATCTCACGGATTATATGCAAATCCAAAACCATATATAAGGCGATTATCCTAGACTTGGACGATACAATCTGGAAAGGTACTCTTGCAGAAGATGGTATAGAAACTATTAAACAAAACCTTCATTCAAATGATGCCATACCATTTGTTACGTTTATGCGTTTCATACGTGCAATGGCTAAAGAATTGGGGCTGTATGTGGCTATCTGTTCACGTAATGATAAAGAAAAAGTTCTGTCAGCTATTGACAAATTTAACGAAAAGGAGTTTCCTCTAAAAGGTCATATAGACTGCATTGTTGCCAATTACAATGATAAAAGTAAAAATATAAAGACCATAGCTCAGCAGCTATCAATATTAACAAATGCTTGTGTATTTATTGACGATAATCAGTTAGTTCGTGATGAAGTCAGACAAAACCTGTCTGAGGTTTTTGTACCTGACTGGAATAGTCATGATGAACTGATAATTTTACTTGTTACATGCTGTGTCTTTGATAGATTTGAACTTTCATTGAAATCAAGAAATCGTAAACGATTATATGAAGTTCTACAACGGGAACGTGAAAAAAGTTATCTCCCTCAACTGCTTGTCAAAGTTAGTGACGATATAAACAATGTAGAAGCAATACGCCTTTATGCAAAGTCTAATCAATTCCGGTTTGCTGAAAAAAAGGAAACTTACGAAGGATGCAAATCTTTAGTGTTTGAAATATATAGAGACAACGGTGAGAATCTGGGAATTTGTTCTGCTGTAACTTATACAGAGAACGAACAAAATATCCATGTCTTAAACTGGGCTATCAGTTGTAGATATTTTGAAATTGGACTCGAAGAATACATATTGATATACATCTTTACTTTAGCAAATAAGCGGACCATAACATTTGCTTTCAATGATACCGGTTTTAATGGAAAAGTCGTTGAATTAATAGAAAAGTATGAAAACAATTTTATTAGAAAAGATGAAATTCTATGTTTCATTTCAAACAGGCAATCTATAAACGACATAAAGCTTAATACCAAACTAAAAGAATATTGCAATGAATAAAAAGTACATTTATACAGTTGGTTACACCTTATTTCAAAAAGGTAATACCATAGATGTCTATCACTTGTTTGACATATTAAAAGAGTATGGCGTAAATTTTTTGATAGATGTGCGCTCTGTGCCGTTTTCCAAGCAATATCCACAATGTAATGCCGACAACATGCAGATTGCGGGAAATGAATTAGGCATACCATACATGAATATGCCGGAAATTGGAGCCAAAGCCAGTAGTCAACAAGAGGTTTTCTCCAAGGCATCAGACATATTCTTTGAACAAGAGGTTTTTCCCATAGCAAAAAGTTACCGACCGGAGAAAACAGAATTGCTTGGTTCAGATGAAATTGTAGATTTTCGTAAATTCAGACATGATGAACATTTTATAAGTGGATTAAAACGCATTGAAAATGCCTATGATAAAAACTTTACCTTATGTTTGATGTGCAGCGAGAAGAAACCGATGGACTGTCACAGATATTTCTTGGTAAGCAAAGCACTTGAACAAAGATACGGTGATTGGCTTGAAGTAAGGCATATCGTTGAAAATCCAGGTGGAGGAATCTACTTTATATCAAATTCTGATTTGGATAAACAACTTGAGAATTTTGTTTGTGAAAGGAAGGGCATTAAAAACTTGTTGAACCCCATGTTCAAAGATGATGTTCTTGCCCATTATTTTGGAGAAACTGATAAGGAGAAACTCTACGACTTCTGTGACAGGTATTGGAATCTCATACATGGATGGAAAAGGTTTAACTATAATAATAACGAGAACTATGATTAAGTTATTCAACATTGGCTTTACACAGAAAACTGCAAAAGAGTTTTTTGGAATTATCAAAGCAAACAAGATTGATTGTCTTGTAGACATACGTCTTAACCCTAATGGCCAGTTATCACGTTTCGCTTTTGAACAAGATTTGCCGTATTTCCTTTCGGAGTTGGCAAATGGTTGCAAATATAAACATCGTGTGGACTTGGCGCCAACTAAAGAACTACTGAAAGAAGTTAGAGACAAGTCTTGTCCTATGAGCAAGGATTATAAATTGTTCGAGGCGGCATATAGGAAACAACTTCAAACAAAGTCCGACATTTCCAACTTTGTTGAAGAGTTCAGGAAATATGAAAATGTTGTATTGTTATGTTCTGAGCCGACAAATGAAAAGTGCCATAGAAGAGTGCTTAGCGATATGCTTCTTGAGAAATTTGGAAACGACATTAAATTTGGAGGGAATTTATAATGAGAAAACGTGTGTTTCTTCTTGCTGTCAGTTGCAAGAACGGAGGATTATGTCCGGGTGGTATTGATTTAGATAATCCAAAAGAGTGGATCCGTATTGTACGAGACGATGGTCGGGCAGGCGCTGTGCAAGGGTATGAAATAGATTTTGCCAAGCCGCTTGATGTGATAGAATTTAATGGTCGACCAATGCCACAAGGCAAACAAAAAGAAAACTGGGTGATTGATAATCATTCTTGCAGGAAAGTTGGCACAGAATCAAAGAGAAGAGTTGTACAAGCTTATAAGCAATACGGTTATCATGGTTTTTGGAATAATGGATATCCGTATTTAAGAGAGGATGAACTGGATAATGTGACGCAACCGTCAGAGTCCCTTTTACATGTTTCGGATGTACGAATTTATAGAAATGATTATGGCAAAGCAAAGATTGATTTTACATGGAGTGGGTTGCGTTATCCTATAAAAGGAGTATCGCTGACAGATCAAGATTTCTATTATAAAATAGACGATGAAGAAATCTATTATGAAAACGCCATTATTGTTATATCTATTCCCAAGTATGCTGACTGGACGCATCCTGAAACAGGTGAAAAAAGAGCATATAAGTTTGTCAGTAAAGTATTTTGGATTTAGTGACCAGTAAATAAGTCCTAGTTTATTTTCAGTCTATCATTAATAAACTATCAGTTCAAAGCCTTTAAACTGTCGGTACAACGTCTTTAAACTATCAGTACAAAGCCTTTAAACTGACGGTTCAAAGGCGTTGTACAGCCGCCTCGACGCACTGTGTCTTCACGCATCGGCTTTTTCTCTATATTCGTTGGGAATCATTCCGGTCATTCTTTTGAATACCCGTGTAAAATGCTGGGGATATTGAAATCCGAGATTACAGGCAATCTGGCTGATAGAACCGGAGGAGAGAAGCAGCCGTTCCTTTGCGGTGCTGATGATTTTGTTTTGTATCCATTCCAAAGCTGTCTTCCCCGTTTCTTTCTTAATCAGGTCGCCGAAGTAGTTGGGCGAAAGGCAAAGTTCGCCCAAGTATTCCATGATGGGCCGGGCCTTGCGGGCGGTGAGGTTGCGGCGCTTATCGAAGGGAATGCCGCCCCGCGTCAGCTCGGCATAGAGCGGACGGCAGCGGTGAATCCAGGAAGTGAGACGACGGATGTAAATAACGGTTTTTATAATGGGAAACAAAGATTGAAAGCAATAATTATCATCGCAAAAAAAAGAATTTTTAGTCCTGTCAACAATATCGCTTCATTATCAGCAAGTTACGGCGACGGTGACAGGAGCCGTACAAACTTTATGAAATACAATAAAAAATAGGCTGCCTTTAAAGGCAAGGTATTTTTTATTTTTTCACGGAAATGTTTACCAAAGACTCAGTCCTGTCAACAATATCCATTGATAATCAGGCGATTTTGTTGACAGGACTATTTTGAGCATCCATTGAAATCAGTTTGGCTTCCGTTTCCTTTTGAAAAATAATCAGACAACAAACCCCTGCCCGGCTCAACGACCGGACAGGGGTTTAGGGTAAGCATTCATTGCCCTTATCTGTCAAAACTCGTACATTATCGTCTGCAAGGCACGGTCGTCCGAACTGCCTCCGTATAGCAACTTATAACTGCCAGCCAAAGGATGAACCGTATTGGTAGCCGGATCCCACCAATTAAAGGTTTCCTCCGTCAGCGGCAGGCTGACCATACGGGTAGTTCCCGCAGGAATATGCACACGCTTGAAGGCACGCAGCGTCTTGCGCGGCCCGTCGGTATCGTCGGGACGGTTCAGGTAGAGCTGGACGACCTCGTCGCCATCCATACTACCTGTATTGGTAACGGGCACCAACAGAGAGCCGTCCTTTACCTCGGCCTTGCCATAAGCAAAGGTCGTATAGCTCAATCCGTAGCCGAAGGGGAAAAGCGGCATACCTTCGAAATAACGATACGTGCGGCCCTTCATACTGTAATCCTGGAAATCGGGCAACTGACCCACATTCTTGTAGAAAGTGACGGGCAGACGTCCGGCCGGATTATAGTCACCATAGAGCACATCGGCTACGGCTATACCACCTGCCTCGCCCGGATACCATGCCTGCAAAATGGCATCGCATATCTGCGTTTCAGGCTCCAGTCCCACAGCACTGCCTGAGAAATTGATGAAGACGACCTTCTTTCCAGCAGACTTCAGTGCTTTGAGCAACCGGCGCTGGGCGGCAGGCAACTCGATGTCTGTACGGTCGCCTCCTTTGAAGCCCGGCACATTGACTTTCATTTCTTCACCTTCCAACATCGGAGAAATTCCTCCGGCAAAGATCACGACATCGGCACGACCGACTTGCTTCAACAGGGAGGCGGCATCCAGTGGCTTCGTCTGTTCCATCTCTTCCTGTTTATGTTTCGGTACAAAGCCTTCTGCATAAAGTGCACCGGGCACATAAATCAACCGATCTTCAGGCAGACGTTTCCGCAGAGCCTCAAGCAGCGTGACGGTATGGTTGGGGAAGCCGTTATAGTTACCCCACTGCATCACTGAGTCGTTGGCATTGGGACCGAGAAGAGCAATGGTCATGCCCGCCTTCAACGGCAGCAGTTTGTTCTTGTTTTGGAGCAAAGTCATACTCTCGTGCGCCATGCGGAGAGCCAAAGCCTGATGTATCCGGCAGTTTACAACCGAGTCGGGAATAGTATCCCAAGGCGTGGTTTCGTCCATCTCACCCAGTTTGAAGCGGGCCAGCAGCAGACGGGATACCGAACGTTCCAAATCCGCCTCCTTAATCTTACCTTGACGAACAGCATCGACCAGCGACTTATAAGCATCGCCGCATTCCAGGTCTGTCCCCGAAAGGACAGCTGCCGACGAAGCATCCGCCTTATCCTTATGCGTCCCGTGACGGCCTTCCTCGAAGAAGTCGTAGATAGCGCCGCAATCGCTCACCACCAGTCCGTCGTATCCCCATTCATCGCGCAGGATTTGCATCAGCAAACGATCACTGTTACAACAAGGTGATCCTTCAAATCGGTTGTAGGCACACATCACTTCTTTCACGCCCGCCTTCTGCACCAAGTCTTTGAAAGCAGGCAGATAGGTTTCCCACAGGTCACGCGGAGCAATGTTTTCAGCATTGAAACTATGGCGGTTCCATTCGGGACCGGAGTGAACGGCGTAATGCTTGGCGCAGGCATGCGCCTTATCGTACAGACTGTTTTCAGGGCCTTGCAAACCTCTGACAACAGCCATACCCAACCGGCTCGTTAAATACGGGTCTTCGCCATAGGTCTCCTGTCCACGTCCCCAACGGGGATCGCGGAAGATATTAATGTTGGGCGTCCAAAAGGTCAAACCCTGATATATCTTATAGCTGCTGTCACGTCGGGCAATATGGTTCTTGGCACGTGCTTCGTCGCTTACAGCGGTAAATACCACGTGGAGCAGCGAGTCGTTGAAGGCAGCACCCATGCCGATAGCCTGCGGAAAGACAGTGGCCAGCCCGTTGCGGGCCACGCCGTGCAGGGCCTCGTTCCACCAGTTGTAGGGCTTGATGCCTAAACGTGGCACGGCGGACGAATTGTTCTGCATCAACAATACTTTCTCTTCCAGCGTCAGGCGCTGCACCAAGTCGGCCGCACGTTCCTCCGGTGGAAAGGAAGCATCCTGATAGGGAAATTTATGCTGACAGGCCGACATCACAGCACCGGCCAGCAGAACAGGAATTATAATCTTTTTCATAAGCGTTCTTTGTCCATTTATTCCTTATTTCTTCTTCCAAAGCCGCGTCATGTCTTCCAGCGTCTTGCCTTTGGTTTCGGGTACGAGCTTCCACACGAAAACAGCGGCCACCACACAGATAATGCCATAGAGGGCATAAGCAAACATGTGGCCGAACTTGTCGCCCATCTCACCCAACTGCATGTTATACATCGGAACGAAAGTAGACGATACAATGAAATTGAATATCCATTGGAAGGCAACGGCCACAGCGACGGCTGCACCCCGGATGGTATTGGGAAATATCTCCGCTATCAACACCCAGCAAATGGGCCCCCAGCTGAACATGAACGACGCACTGTAGACCATGATACTCACTACGGACACTAAAGCGGGAAGACCCGTCACCACATTACACAGCGCCACACCGAAAGCTCCGACGGCCATACCTATCGAGCCTGAAATGAGCAATGGCTTACGTCCCCACCGCTCCACCGTGAATACAGCAAGCAGCGTAAAGAGAATATTGATGACACCCATGATGACGGTCTGCACCATCGGATTGCCCATGCCCATGCTCTCGAAGATACGCGGAGCGAAATAAAGGACGGCATTGATACCGACCGCCTGCTGGAACACACTCAGCATGATGCCTATGAAAATGACTAACCAACCGTAGGTAAAGAGACGTTCGGTCTTTTCGTGCGCCGTAGATTTGATGTCGGCCAAGATAGCCCGTGCCTGTGAAGCACCATTGATACGGCCTAAAACGGCCAATGCTTTGTCGTCGCGTCCGCAGAGAGCCAAGTAACGTGGTGTTTCGGGCACAAGCAGCACCAACAAGGTGAACAGTCCGGCCGGTACGGCCTCGCTGACGAACATCAGTCTCCAGCCCGTCTCGATGGTCCAGGCGGCTGCATCGGGGTTCAGTATTTGGTTCACGCCTTCCACCGCACGGACGACGGGGTTGATGTTATCGCCCAAGATAAGGAAGTTGACGAAATAAACCACAAGCTGGCCGAAGATGATAGCGAATTGATTCCACGACACCAGTGTACCGCGAATATTGCTCGGTGCAATTTCAGCAATGTACATAGGGCAGATGGCCGACGCCAGACCGACTCCCACACCGCCCAGTACGCGGTAGAAATTGAAGGCAAGGAGCAGCGAATAGCTCGGCTCGCCGTAGTTGAAGAACAGGAATTCGGGATAATAGGAACCCAATGCTGAAAGAAAGAACAGGACACCAGCCAAGAAGAGCGACTTCTTGCGTCCCAGGAGAGAGGCACAAAGTCCCGAAATAGCACTTCCGATGATACAGCCGAGAAGTGCACTCGACGACGTGATGCCATGCCATGTGTCGGTATAAATAAAATCCGGTGCCCCCATAAAGAAGGCCTGAAAGCCTTTCTCTGCCCCCGAAATAACAGCGGTGTCGTACCCGAAGAGCAACCCTCCCAGTACGGCCACCAGCACAATGGAAAAGAGATAGATCTTGCTACCGCTTTCTGTTTGTTTTATCATGATAATAGAATATATTAAGAATGAAGAATGAAGAATCGGCCTGCGACGAAGGAGCATATACATCGGCCTTACGTATGGCTGAACTCTTCATTCTAAGTTATTCATTCTTCATTATTATTAAGCGTACATATTCACAATAGCCTCATACAATTCCTGCTTGCCACTGATTTGCTTCGGCTCGCCATTCTGCTTGGCATAAGCTACGATGTCTTCCAACGCCAGCTTGCCGTCTTCGAAGTCTTTGCCAAGGCCGCTGTCGAAGGAAGCGTAGCGCTGGGCCAGCATCTGCTTGTAGGGCGACTCTTCGAGCAACTTGGCAGCACTCTCCAGTGCACGGGCCATAGCATCCATGCCGGCGATATGGGCAATGAAAATATCCTCCAGATCGGTGGAGTTGCGGCGCGTCTTGGCATCGAAGTTCGTACCGCCGTCCTTGAAACCGCCACCGCGAATAATCTGCATCATGGCCTGGATGAGTTCGAAATTGTCAATGGGGAACTGGTCGGTATCCCAGCCGTTCTGATAGTCACCGCGATTGGCATCAATGGAACCCAGCATACCGTTGTCTACGGCTACAGCCAGTTCGTGCTCAAAGGTGTGTCCGGCCAGAGTGGCGTGGTTTACCTCGATGTTCACCTTGAAGTCCTTGTCCAGCCCATGTGCCTTCAAAAAACCAATGACGGTCTCCGTGTCCACGTCATACTGGTGCTTGGTGGGTTCCATAGGCTTCGGCTCTACGAGGAAGGTGCCTTTGAAACCACGGGCACGGGCATAGTCGCGGGCCATGCGCAGCATCGTAGCCAAGTGTTCCTTCTCTCGCTTCTGGTCGGTGTTGAGCAAACTCATGTAGCCCTCGCGGCCACCCCAGAAGACGTAATTCGAGCCGCCCAGTTCGATGGTAGCGTCGATGGCGTTCTTGATTTGTACGGCAGCGCGGGCCACAACGTCGAAGTCGGGGTTCGTAGCGGCACCATTCATGTAGCGTTTGTGACCGAAGACGTTCGCCGTTCCCCACAATAGTTTGATACCCGTCTCCTGCTGCTTCTGCTTCAGGTAGGCCACGATTTCTTTCAGGTTGGCCTCGTATTCCTCAATGGTGTCAGCCTCAGTGCAGAGGTCTACGTCGTGGAAGCAGTAGTATTCGATGCCCATCTTTTGCATGAACTCAAAGCCCGCGTCTGCCTTGTGCTTGGCAGCCTCCACGAGATTGGCCGAATCGTTCCACGGGAAAGTCTTTGTGCTGCCACCAAACTGGTCGCCGCCCTCGGCACACAGCGTATGCCACCAGGCCATGGAGAACTTCAGCCATTCACTCATCTTCTTACCCATGATCATCTTATCGGCGTCGTAATAGTGGAACGCCATGGGATTCTTACTTTCTTTCCCTTCAAACTTAATCTTTCCTATGCCAGGAAAATAATCTTTTGTTGCCATATCTTTTCGATGTTTTATGAGGCCAGGCCTCGGTTTTTATGATTGTTATTTATTTCTTTATTCCAGGTTAAATCAGTTTTTCCAACAACTGTTTCCAGCGGGCATAAGCTTCAAGATACTCCTCGCGTTTGGTAACGTCCGGTTCAATGACAGCCAAACGCTCCAGCGTGGCGAAAGCTTCTACATGGTCACGGTAGATACCTGCGCCGATACCTGCTCCCTTGGCGGCACCTACGGAGCCGTCCGTGTCGTAAAGCTCGATAGTGGCGCCCGTCACGCCGGCCAACGTGTCGCGGAAGACGGGACTAAGGAACATGTTGGCACGTCCGGCGTGTATTTTCTGCACGGGAATGCCTATCTGTTCCATGATGTCGATGCCATACTTGAATGCAAAGACAATACCCTCCTGCGCGGCACGGGCCACATGGCGGCGGTCATGCAAGTTGAAGTTCAAGCCGCAGATAGAGCAGTTCATCTCATGGTTCTCCAGCATGCGTTCGGCACCATTGCCGAAAGGCAGGATATTGACTCCTCCACTGCCGATGGAAACCTGAGCAGCCAAGTCGTTTAGTTCTGCATAAGAGATGCCTTCGGGAGCTACGTTGCGCTTCACCCACGAATTGAGGATGCCCGTCCCATTGATACAGAGGAGTACGCCCAAGCGGGTCTGGTCGGCCGTATGGTTGACGTGCGCAAAAGTGTTGACACGACTGCATGGGTCGTAGTTCACCTCGCCGTTCACGCCATAGACCACGCCGCTCGTGCCTGCCGTCGAAGCTATCTCGCCGGGATTGAATACATTGAGCGAGAGGGCGTTGTTGGGTTGATCGCCAGCACGGTAGGTGACGGGGGTACCCTCGTTCAGTCCCAGTTCGCAAGCCACGTCGGCTCTTACTCGTCCCTGTTCAGCGAAGGTGGGACGAACATCGGCTATCAGCGAGGGGGCGAAGCCGTAGTAGTCCATCAGGAAATCGGCCACACAACCGCGACGGAAGTCCCAAAACATGCCTTCGGACAGGCCGGAGACGGTAGTGCACACTTCACCTGTCAGACGCATAGCGATGTAATCGCCGGGGAGCATTACCTTATATATATGTTCATATACTTGCGGCTCGTTCTCCTTGACCCATGCCAGCTTAGCGGCGGTAAAGTTGCCCGGCGAGTTAAGCAAGTGCATCAGGCATCGTTCCCGCCCCAAGGTCTCGAAGGCCCGCTGTCCGTAAGACACAGCACGCGAATCACACCAGATGATGGCCGGCCGTAGCACCCGTTGTTCACGGTCTACACATACCAGCCCGTGCATCTGGTAGGAGATGCCTATGGCCTTGATATCCCTTCCATCGGCACCGGACTCGTACAACACAGCCTGTGTGGCTAACTTCAAGTTCGTCCACCAGCTTTCAGGATCTTGCTCGGCCCATCCCTGTCTGACAGCCAGGATGGGAGCTTCCGTCTTCGGATAGAAGGCCGAAGCCACACACTTACCGCTCTCAACATCCACCAGGCTCGCCTTGACGGAGGAGCTTCCTATGTCATAACCCAATAAATACATAATCGTTTATCTTCTTTTATTATAGATTTTCTTATCAAACCGGTAATAGCGTGCCGCACGATGAGCCACGCCCTGTTGCCTTTCTTCCAACGGAACCACGTAGTCCATCATCGCTATCTTTTTATGGAAGTTTCGCACGTCGATGGTCTTGTTGTATATCAGTTCATAAAGACGACGCAGTTGCAGGGCTGTAAACTTACGAGGCAACAGATCGAACAACATCGAGGGATTGAGTTCGACGTATTGACGAATGAAAATCAGTGCCTCGCGGATAATCTGGTTGTGGTCGAAAGCCAAATCCTTTACCTCCGGCAAAGCTACCCAACAGGCCTGATAGTCGTCCAAATTCTTACTGAGAGCACGGTCTATCTTCACTACCGACAAATAAGCAATGGTCACGATGCGATCTACCTTCGACTGGATGGCTCGCTCCAGCCAGTGAACGTCTTTCGGGTTTTTCGTGCGATCCTTGGAACCGAAAGTCTTAAACTGCGTCAGGTTCACCGATTTCAGTCCCGTCAATTCGTTCAGCACACGTTTGGCAGCTTCGTCCAAGTCCTCATCCTGATAAATCAAGCTTCCGGGCAGTTTCATGTCGTGAAAGAGTTCACCGCTCTCCTCTCCCACCCGCTTCACAAGCAACACCTTCAGTTGCTTTCCATCGAAACCGAAAACAACGCAGTCCACCGAGATATGATTGTTAGCAAGGGGCATTGTATGTTCCATAACGTTCATCACTTTTTCCGTTTAGCGATGCAAATATATACATGTTTATAAAAACGCGGAAATCATAAAACATGTTTTTAAGCATATCGTAAATCACTATTTCACAAATGAATACATATCATATATCGTACAATATAAAAAAATAAATCTTATCATACAGAATACAATATGTATAGAAGTAGGAAATGATAGTCGTAGGCCACAACATCCGCATCAAGGCGCAATGTGTCCGTTATCAAGGTTTTCGGTGAGGAAAAGATGTAGTCAGAAAGAACATCTTATTGTATTCCAAAGAAGAAAACGCTCCCGATTACTCAAAAAGAACGATTTTGTGTGGCGGTTAGCAGAAAAAGGCCTACCTTTGCAGCGCTTTTTAGAAACAAAAGCTTATTTTTTACAAACCAAATTATTAGAAAGATGAAAGCATTTGTATTTCCGGGCCAAGGCGCCCAGTTCGTAGGAATGGGCAAAGACTTGTACGAGAATTCGACACTGGCCAAAGATTTGTTTGAAAAAGCTAATGATATCCTCGGATATCGCATTACTGATATTATATTTAACGGTACGGACGAGGATCTCCGTCAGACCAAGGTGACACAACCTGCCGTATTTCTCCACTCTGTTATTTCCGCCCTCCACATGGGCGACGACTTCAAGCCTGAAATGACTTCAGGACACTCTCTCGGCGAATTCTCTGCTTTGGTTGCGGCCGGTGCCCTGAGCTTCGAAGACGGTCTGAAACTGGTGTATGCACGTGCCATGGCCATGCAGAAAGCCTGCGAGGCACAACCCTCCACGATGGCTGCCATCATCGCCCTTCCAGACGAAAAGGTTGAGGAAATCTGCGAACAGGTAAGCAAGGAAGGTGAAGTCTGCGTAGCTGCCAACTTCAACTGCCCGGGACAGGTTGTTATCTCCGGCTCCATCGAAGGCATCAACAAGGCCTGTGAGCTGATGAAGGCTGCCGGTGCCAAACGTGCTTTGCCCCTGAAAGTGGGTGGTGCTTTCCACTCTCCGCTGATGAATCCCGCCAAAGTGGAACTGGAAGCAGCTATCAACGCCACCAACTTCCATACTCCGAAGTGCCCCGTTTACCAAAACGTAGACGCCCTGCCCCACACCGATCCGGTAGAAATCAAGAAGAATCTCATGGCCCAACTTACAGCTTCTGTACGCTGGACACAGTCTGTCAAGAACATGATTGCTGACGGTGCGACTGATTTCACTGAATGCGGACCCGGTTCTGTATTGCAGGGCCTGATCAAGAAGATTGACAGCACAGTCAATGCACACGGAATCGTATAATCCAAACTCTATACTATCTCAATCAAGAATATAAAGGATAAAATTAAAATCCCAGGTTATAAGCTCAGAAATAAATCACAGCAGGTTGCCACGACGTTCGCCCCAAATACTTTCTACATACTAATAAGGAGCTATGGTCCTGCCAATTAGAGTCTATAAATTCAATTAAAAAACCGATGAACGACAGTACATAAGCGAAATGAAAGGCATCTCTAACCCTTTCTATTAAACCAGTAGCCGCTCCCATACCCCGATTACAGCCGTCGATACCTTGATTACAGAATGAGGGACAATAATTAATTTTTTAGCTACGAATACCTAATCTATATGGATATTTTCCACTAAATTTGCCACAGATGTAATCAAAAATAGGTAATACGACATGGAACAAGCAAAAGTTTACTTCACAGACCTGCGCACTTCGCCCACCTCCAACCTGCTCGACAAGATGGAACGTCTGGTGAAGAAGGCAGGCATCACCCAGTTGCCACTGAAGAACAGCTTCGTGGCCATCAAGATACACTTCGGCGAACCAGGCAACCTGGCTTACATTCGTCCTAACTACGCTGCACGCATGGCCAACCTGCTGCGCAGTTACGGTGCCAAACCATTCCTGACCGACTGTAACACGCTCTATTCCGGCCGGCGTGCTAACGCCGTAGATCACTTGGAAAGTGCGATGGAGAACGGCTTTAACCCCATTTCTGCCCAATGTCAAGTCATCATCGCCGACGGATTGAAGGGCACCGATTTCCGCGAGATACCCATCGACGGACAATACTGCAAGGCACCCAAGATAGGAACGGCCATCGCCGACGCGGCCATCGTCATCAGCATGACTCACTTCAAGGGCCACGAACAGACGGGCTTCGGTGGTACACTGAAGAACTTGGGCATGGGATCCGCTGCCGTCCCCGGCAAACTGGAGCTACACGCCTCCGCCCAACCGAAGATTGACACGGACAACTGCATCGGCTGTAATATCTGTGTGAAGCATTGCGCCCATGATGCCGTTCACCTGAACACTGCCCGTAAGGCTGAGATAAACTACACAAAGTGCGTAGGCTGCGGACAGTGCGTCGCCCTATGCCAGCACGAAGGTGCTGTTGTAGGTAATTGGGACACATCGGAGAACTTGAACTACAAGATTGCCGAATACACCAAGGCCGTTCTGAAGGACAAGCCCAACTTCCACGTCAGCTTTGTGATGAACGTGTCACCTGAGTGCGACTGTTGGAACCACAATGATGCCGCCATCATCCCTGACTTGGGCATTCTGGCCTCAACTGACCCCGTTGCCCTCGACCAAGCCTGTGCCGACTTGGTGAACCAAACACCAGTGCTTCACAGCAACAATGTGTTAGGCAATAAGCATGAACACAACGATCTCTGCGGCTACGACAAGTTCCACCTCATCCATCCCAACACCAACTGGCAGGCCGGACTGGAACATGCCGAAGCCATCGGAATCGGTACCCGCAATTATGAACTGATTGTATAACCCATAAAAATACAAAACTATAATTATGAATACATCTGCCAAACTTTATTCTCTTTCGTTCACTAACGTAAAGACTTATTTGTTTACCCTGCTCTTCGTAGCAGGCAATATCATTTTGCCACAGCTTTGTCATCTCATGCCGCTGGGAGGACTCACGCTGCTGCCCATTTATTTCTTCACACTCGTGGCCGCCTATAAATTCGGCCTGCGCGTAGGACTGCTGACAGCCATCCTGTCACCGGTGATCAACCACCTGCTCTTTGCCATGCCTGCCGCCGCCGTCCTGCCCGCCATACTCATCAAGTCTACCCTGCTGGCTGTGATCGCCTCGGCGGTAGCCCGTCGAGCAAAAGACAAGGTGTTGTTCGGAGGCCTGCTTGCTACCGTACTGGCCTACCAAGTTATCGGCACTGGCTTCGAGTGGCTACTCTGCGGCAACTTCCACATGGCAGCACAAGATTTCCGCATCGGCGTGCCGGGCATGTTACTCCAATGGCTGGGCGGCTATAAAGTGCTCCAAGCTATGGCTCGTAAGTAAAGAGTCCGAAAAACTCTCTCCTTCTGAAACGCTCCCCTTCCGCACCGCAGGCTGCCTACAAAAGCGCTGCTTTACGAACAGGAAAGGGGAGCGTTCCGTTTGCCAAAAGTATCAATTACCCATCCCGAATCCTCGGAAATCCTACTGAATGCGTTTTTCTGCTCAACTTTCTTTCTTCTTTTGAGAAAATCACTAACTTCGTACCCGATAAAAATATGTTTATGGGAGCGACTGCCAACAACTACTTCACCTATAAATACCCGGCAAACTTCACCTTGAACGGAGACTTCATCGAGAATTTCGCCCATCTGAGTGCCATGTCGACCCTGCTGACACTCAAATACAAGATGAACATTGTCAGCATCGTCCTGCGATCTTCATACATGGAGCTAAGAAACGGCAAAGGAGGCCAGCACCCACCTGTTGAAGGAAAAAGGAAGCTTTAGAAGACGGAAGAGAAATAATAACCCGATTAACAACCTATCAGTAATAACATAAGAATCATGAACGACATTGACAACAAATTCATCATCTACCAAGTACTCACCCGACTCTTCGGAAACAACAATAACCACTGTATCCATGGTGGAAGCCTAACCCAAAACGGGTGTGGCAAAATAGCCGACTTCACAGGCAAGGCCTTAGCCGAAATTAAGCGACTGGGCGTCACCCACGTCTGGTACACGGGCATCATCGAGCACGCCACACAAACTGACTACCGCCGCTACAATATCCGCCCCGACCATCCCGCCGTCGTCAAGGGCAAGGCCGGATCGCCTTACGCCATCAAGGATTATTATGACGTAGACCCCGATTTGGCCAAGGACGTACCTGAACGTATGAAGGAATTCGAAAACCTGGTGCAGCGCACTCACCGTGCTAACCTGAAAGTCCTCATTGACTTCATACCCAACCACGTGGCGCGCCAATACCACTCCGACACCCAGCCCGACGGCACCTCGCAGCTTGGCGCCAACGATAACCCGTCCTACGCCTTCAGCCCTTACAACAATTTCTACTACATCCCGCAAAGCGAACTCCGAGGCCAATTCGACATGCAGGGAAGCGCCGCTGAACCTTACCATGAATATCCCGCCAAGGCTACAGGCAATAACCGATTCGATGCCTGTCCCACGATTGACGATTGGTACGAAACGACGAAGCTGAATTACGGCGTGGACTATCAAAACGGTGGCACCCGACACTTCGACCCCACCCCTGACACGTGGGAAAAGATGCTGGACATTCTACTCTTTTGGGCAGGAAAAGACATTGACGGCTTCCGCTGCGATATGGTCGAAATGGTGCCCGTCGAATTTTGGGAATGGGCCATCCCACAAGTAAAGGAAAAGCATCCCCACCTGCTCTTCATTGCTGAAGTCTACAATCCCTACGAATACCGCAACTACTTGGATCGCGGCCACTTCGACTACCTGTACGATAAGGTAGGTCTTTACGACACACTCCGTGCCATCGTCTGCGGCAACGAATCGGCTACCGCCATCACCCGCTGTTGGCAGAGTCTGGGCGGCATCGAACAACGCATGCTCAACTTCTTGGAAAACCACGACGAACAACGCATCGCCTCCGACTTCTTTGCCGGAAATCCTTGGAAAGCCATCCCCGCCTTAGTTGTATCGGCCTGCATGAACACCAACCCCATGATGATCTACTTCGGACAAGAGCTCGGTGAACCCGGCATGGACCACGAAGGTTTCAGCGGACGCGATGGGCGTACCACCATCTTCGACTACTGGAGTGTAGGTACCATCCGCCGTTGGCGCGACAACGGCAAGTTCGACGGCCGCATGCTGACCAACGAAGAACAACGCCTACACGACATCTACCAGCGCATCCTCACCCTCTGCCGCCAGGAAGAAGCCATCGCCCACGGTCTATTCTTCGACCTGATGTATGCCAACATTGGCGGCTGGCGCTTCAACGAACACCGCCAGTATGCCTTCCTCCGCAAATACGACAACGAAATACTGCTTATCGTTGCCAACTTCGACTCCGCTACCGCCGACATGGCTATCAACATCCCTTCTCATGCCTTCAGTTACTTACAAATGCCACAGATTGAACGCTACCAAGCCGTTGATTTGCTCACTGGAGCAGAAGAAATCGCCTGTCTGCTACCCTACAAGTCCACTGACATAACCGTCAAAGGATACAGCGCAAAGATACTGAAATTCACGCTGTAGGAAGGCAAAAGAAATGCCGGCACACCGTTTCTGATGTAGCAAAGGCGTCTGTTAATTTAATGAATGTTTTAAGAGCATCGGTTTTTCCCCTAAAAAACAATGCTTTTTATACCATTATTTGGCATTTTAGAAATATTATTCGTAAGTTTGTCACATTGATAAAAAGAGACAGAATATGGACATTCCTGTTATATTCCGATATTTGAAAGACCTGGCCGCCAACAACAACCGCGACTGGTTCAACGCCCATCGCGACGCATACGAATCGGCCCATCGGGAATTTGAAAATCTCCTAACGGCTGTTATCGCACACATTTCGACGTTCGACGAAACGATCCGTGATATCGAAGCCAAAGATTGTACTTTTCGCATCTATCGCGATACACGCTTCAGCCAAGACAAAACGCCCTACAAAATACACATGGGAGGCTATATCAACGCTAAAGGGAAAAAATCAGACCACTGCGGATACTACCTTCATTTACAACCTGGTAACTGTCTACTGGCTGGAGGAAGCTATTGTCCCCCTCCTGCCCTGCTAAAAGCCTTGCGCCAAGCCGTATATGACAATATCGACGAATTCCGAAGTATTGTGGAAGACCCCGCTTTCAGCCGTTACTTCCCCGTCATTGGCGAAACGTTCCTAAAAACGGCCCCAAAAGGTTTTCCCAAGGATTTTCCCTACCTGAAATACCTGCAATGTAAAGAATATACCGTTAATTGCCCGTTGCCCGACGATTTCTTTCTGGTTCCAGATTTTCTAAATCGTACAACAGATATCTTCCGTCAGATGAAACGCTTTGCAGACTTCGTAAACTACACAATAGATGATTTCGAATAAAATTGATTATAACTAACTAAAACATTTGAATTATGGTAATAGACAAACTGGAAAACATAGAAAAGTATGTGTCACTGAACCCTCTATTCGCACAAGCCGTTGAATTCTTGAAATCGCACGACTTGAAAACTCTTGAGCTTGGCAAAACGGAACTGAAAGGCAAGGACTTGCTTGTAAACGTGACGGAGACTAAACCCAAGACCAAAGAACAGGCACGCCTCGAAACTCACAGGGACTTTATCGACATTCAAATCCCCGTATCAGGAACCGAAATCATGGGCTACACCCCCGCCTGCAATTGCCAACCTGCCGATGCCCCTTACAATGCGGAAAAAGACATCACCTTCTTCGAGGGACTGGCCGAAAGCTACATTGATGTAAAACCCGGCATGTTTGCCATTTTCTTTCCTCAGGACGGACACGCTCCTGGCATCACTCCCGATGGTGTGAAGAAAATTATCATAAAAGTAAAAGCTTAAATCGAACCAATAAAACTCATTCGTTATGGAAACACTTAATCTCATAAAAAACGATCCCTGGCTGAAGCCTTACGCCGATGCCATCAACGGACGTCATCAGTATGCGATAAGCAAGGAAGCCGAGCTAACAAACAATGGGGAAAAAACACTCTCTGACTTTGCATCCGGCTACCTTTACTTCGGTTTACACCGTACTGAAAGCGGCTGGGTTTTCCGCGAATGGGCTCCCAACGCTACCCAGATTTTTTTGATTGGAACTTTCAACGATTGGAAAGAAGAGAAAAAATTCAGCTTAGAACGTAAAGACAACGGCAAGTGGGAACTGAAACTCCCAACCGACATACTGAAACACGGCGACCTATACAAACTGAAAGTGTACTGGGAAGGCGGATGCGGCGAACGTATTCCTGCATGGAGCACCCGCGTCGTACAAGACGGTGAGACTAAGATATTCAGTGCCCAAGTATGGAACCCCGAAAAGCCATACATAATGAAAAAACGCGCTTTCAAGACAGTAACCGCTCCATTGCTGATCTATGAATGCCACATTGGCATGGCGCAACAAGAAGAAAAAGTAGGCTCCTATAAAGAATTTCAAGAGAAAGTTCTGCCTCGTGTGGTTACGGACGGCTACAACTGTATCCAAATCATGGCTATCCAAGAGCACCCTTACTATGGCAGCTTCGGCTACCACGTATCCAGCTTCTTTGCCGCTTCGTCACGCTTCGGCACTCCCGACGAACTGAAAGAATTAATTGACACAGCCCACAATATGGGCATCGCAGTCATTATGGACATTGTGCATTCACATGCCGTGAAGAATGAAGTAGAAGGCTTGGGTAATTTTGCCGGCGACCCCAACCAATATTTCTATCCTGGTGACCGCCACGAACATCCAGCATGGGACTCGCTCTGCTTCGACTATGGCAAGAACGAAGTCATACACTTTCTACTCTCCAACTGCAAATACTGGATGGAAGAATACCACATCGACGGTTTCCGCTTCGACGGTGTGACCTCCATGCTCTACTACAGTCACGGACTGGGAGAAGCATTCTGCAACTATAACGACTACTTCAATGGCCACCAAGATGACAATGCCATCTGTTATCTGACCTTGGCTAATCGACTGATCCATCAAGTAAATCCCAAAGCCATTACTATAGCTGAGGAAGTGTCGGGTATGCCTGGCCTGGCCGCCAAATATGAAGACGGCGGATATGGCTTTGACTACCGTATGGCTATGAATATCCCCGATTATTGGATTAAGACTATTAAAGAAAAGATTGATGAAGATTGGAAACCGTCAAGCTTGTTCTGGGAAGTAACCAATCGCCGTGCTGACGAGAAAACCATTTCTTATGCAGAAAGCCACGATCAGGCATTGGTGGGTGACAAGACCATTATTTTCCGCTTGATAGACGCAGACATGTACTGGCACATGCAGAAAGGTGACGAAAACTATACCGTAAAACGTGGTATAGCCTTGCACAAGATGATCCGCCTGCTGACAGCCACCACCATCAACGGAGGCTACCTTAATTTCATGGGCAATGAATTCGGACATCCCGAATGGATTGATTTTCCACGCGAAGGCAACGGATGGTCGTGCAAGTATGCCCGCCGTCAATGGGATTTAGTGGATAATCATAACTTGGCCTACCACTACTTAGGCGATTTCGACGCTGCCATGCTGAAAGTCATTAAGAGCATTAAAAACTTCCAGGATACTCCTGTACAGGAAATTTGGCATAATGACGGTGACCAAATACTTGCCTATATGCGCAAAGATTTGGTATTTGTGTTCAATTTCAATCCAAAACAATCGTTTACAGATTACGGTTTCCTGATGCCCGCAGGTTGTTACGAAGTTATTCTCAACACCGATGATCCCGCTTATGGAGGTTACGGATTTGCCGATGACTCTGTGAAGCATTTCACCATTCCTGACCCTCTCTATAAGAAAGAAAAGAAAGAATGGATGAAATTATATATCCCCGCGCGTACAGCCGTTGTGTTAAAAAGAAAGAAATAATTGAGTATTGGGAAATAAAAGATTAATCAAAGGAGTTGCATCATTTTTCTAAAAAAGATTGGTGTGGCTCTTTTCATTTAATAATGAACGTGAGTTCGATGAATTATAAGTAGTTGAAAATTGGTGATTGCGAATTTTTTTGTATCTTTATAGTGCTGACTTATAAAAGCTTACAAACAATAATCGTCATGATCACCGAAAGCAAAGTTATAGAATTGTTCTATAAAGTACGTAATTTAAACTGTGTCAGCATAGAAAAATATTATTAACTTTGCTAACACAGTTTTTATATGAGTGCATTTGATTTTGAAAGTATCAAGAACAAGGCTACTGAACAATTGAAAGCCGGTAAGCCTTTGTTGGGCAAGGATAGTGCATTTGCTCCCCCCCCCCTTGCTTGAAAGTATTCTTAATGCCGATTGGAAGGTGAAATGGATGCTCATCTTAATGATGAGAAACGCTTGAGAGGCAATCGTCGCAATGGTAAGATGCAGAAACAAATCCAGACTTCCATAGGTGAAGTGACAGTGTCTACACCCCGTGACCGCAATTCCACCTTTGATCCCCAATTTATCAAGAAACGTGGAACTGCAATATATGTTATGATATTTGGTACGGGAAGTCGGGAATGAAAACAAAAGCCAATCAAATGCAAATATATTCATTGATATAGTGTTCTTTATGTGGTATCACATTCGGGAATGTTCCCCTGATTTGTTTTAATCCTTTTCAACTTTTTTCGGGATATATGGAAACATATACGGGAATTTGTTTACCTTTGCAGTGTAATCGAAAAATCGTCGCCGATGAAAGTTACCGTCTATCTGAAAAAGTGTTCCGCCGAGACCTCGAACATCTGCTTCCGGGTCAGAGAGGAGTGTGGACATAAAGGTCGTTTCGTCTCTTACAGTCCATGACAGATATTGGGATATGGACACCCTCAGCTACCGGCGCACGACGGCGGTTCCTGCCGCCGAGCAGAAGCGGATTCCGCAGCAGATAGCGGCCGTCATCGCCGAGATAAACCGAAGTTTCGATGCAGGCAGAGCCAACGGCGATTGGCTGCGCCAGACCATCGAGGATGCGCTGCAACCCGCACGGGCTTACGAACGCAGGCATCTTTCTATGGTTTCCCGCATACACGAGTACAGGGAAACGCACGAAGGCGCAGCCCGCACACAGGCGATCATTCTGGATTTCGAGCGCAAGATTATCCGCTATCAGGCATACCGCCGCGAGATAGACGGTGAGACGGGCTTTACGCTCTTTGCCGAACGTCTGACCTTGGAGGATATGAACGATTTCCGGGAGTATCTTGTCAATGAACATCTGCTGCGTGAAGAGCATCCTCTGTTCTATGAACAGTTCAACCCCCGCAGGAAGTGCAGATACAGAGAAATCTCGAGCACGACCCTTGTCAATACGATGAATATGTATTGTATGTTTCTGCACTGATGCAAGAAGATGAAATACACGGACAGCGACCTTTATAAGCTGTACGGCTGCAAGTTTCCCGTCTATGGCGACCCGTTCTATCTGACAATTGATCCCGCAGAATACTAGGCTGGAACACGCCAATACAGTGCGCATGCCGCTCAATCAAAAGGCATTGGACATACTGGAACGGTACAAGGATTTGAACGAAAGATTGAGGATTTAATAAAGACTTGATACTTTAAAGGCTGTAACTTGGGGCCTAATTTTTATTGAGAGCTAAAATGAGATATAATATTTTTATCAGACTCTCGTTAACAATAAAAATATATAGTATGCTTGCGACCAAATTACACTTCCCAAAAATATTAGAATGGTTTCAAAATTCTCATTACGAATACCTGATGCTTTTTCTTCCAAGCAGTGACACAAAAGATAGAGAGCTAGATGACTTTATTATTCGAAATCAAACCAGTATTGATCGATTAACGGGTGAGGAAATAGCATATATTGCATATGAAGAGGGGTTACCACGTCCATTTGTTCATGTAAAAGAATACAGATTGTCCCCAGAAGCCATTAGAACTCATGTTTATATATCGAATGAAGTATGTAAGCATTATTCTATTGGACAATATAAATTACCGGCATTGATATTAATATCTAATAAAGATCTGAAATATAAACTCTATTCCATTTCAACAACAACAGAATTAGATTCCTATTTTACTCCTATTAGTATCGTTACGTCTTTTTTAGAAGACTATCATCATATTGACGGGGAGAAAAGAAAATATAAATCGTTGGAAAGTGATAAAACATGGCTAATCCAAAATCAAGATAGATTAAAGGAAGAGATACTCCTATTAGAAGAATCTATTCGGGAAAACGAAAGAGATGAGAGTCTTGGATCACGTATAGATACAAATTATCGTCTAATATTCAATTACTTAAAAGAAAAAAAGTAAAACAGAACGTTTTTGAAGACGTTTTTATATAATTTAGACTATGATAGAACTGTTAGAAAATAGATATATTAGGACTTGACGAAAATCTATATTGTTATGTAAAGAACTAATTGGTGATCTTAAAAAAGATTAAGAATTTCAACAAGTTTCAATCACAGTATGGATGTGTGGCTTCACAAATAAATATGCTTATTAATCTTTTAATCAAAGAAATTAAAGAAAAAAAAGAAAGAATAAAACAACTTACAAATGAAATCAGTGAAATTGAAAAGACGTTGCCAATCGCTCCGAAAAAAAATAAAAGAGTGTGATGATGAATTAGCAATAATTTTTTCGGTATATGAAAAGAAACTCAATAATACTATATTTGTTTTCAATGGAACAGAAATATTACAGAACATAATCCATCACTATTCAAGTGGATTGATAGAAATACTAACAAATGTAAAAGAGAAAGCAAATAGAATTAATATCATTATTGAACGCCTTAACAAGCAAATCGAAGAAGAGGGGTTCAATGTGTTTATTTCGAGCAAAAGTCAAGATTACAAAAAAGCATTTGAGGTATACAGCTTTCTATTAGAAAATGGATATAAACCATTTCTTGCAGATCCCGTATTAAGGGAGATTGGAACAGATTATTATGGTTATCTCATTCGTCGCATAGTGAACAAATGTAGTTTTATGATTGTCTATGCCAGCGAAGTTAATTATATAACTACACCATATGTAAGTGCAGAGTGGAATCAATTCTTAGACGAGCTCAACTCCGGAATAAAGTACGGGAAATTATTCTCGACACTGTTCACAATTTTGTGTAAATGGAAACAGGATTCAGTTGTAAGTTTCCTCTTATATCTGTATTCTGTTTTCA
>NZ_CANRPM010000006.1 GCF_947632445.1 uncultured Bacteroides sp.
ACATAAAAATAAGAAAACGATGAAAGCAAATGAAAAACCGTATATGGTTATAATATATTGATTATATGCTATTTGTTCAGCATTTTATTAGCAGATGCTTTCATTTATGCCTGTATGGTGTGAAATCTACTAAATTCTTATCAAGAAAAGCTTGACAAGATAGAGAACATTTCCATTTATGACTGCAAGCAGTTAAGGCAATTACTTTTGAACTCAACAACAACAAAGGAGGAAACTACCTTTCAAGCTGTATGTCGAAAGTATATCTCCGAGCTGGAGGAGGAGGGCAGGAAAAGTTACGCTACCCTGCTGGAACGAAATAGCCGGTACTTTGCAGAATTTATCAAAGGGGACATTCTTCTTTCAGACATAACACCCGTTCTCATTGACGGATATTCCAGATTTCTTAAGGTCAAGAAAGGAGTGGGCGACACAACTCTTGG
The DNA here is from genome assembly GCF_947632445.1 of uncultured Bacteroides sp. Classification (GTDB taxonomy): domain Bacteria; phylum Bacteroidota; class Bacteroidia; order Bacteroidales; family Bacteroidaceae; genus Bacteroides. The sequence goes on from NZ_CANRPM010000006.1 coordinate 444, forward strand.
AATGATGATGTCAAGGACACGAACCATCATCAACAGAGGGGTGAAGCAACAACTTGTGAAGTATGATGTCCATCCGTTCTTAAATTACTCTATCTCGACACCAAATGTTCGGGAAGTGGATTTGCCTATCGGGGTGTTTAACAAGATACGGCTGGCTCATCCGAAGGAGAAGAAGCTTCGGGTGGCACACGACCTGTTTTGCCTTTCTTTCTACCTCGGAGGAATAAACCTCATAGACCTACTTCAAATCAATTTCAAGAACGTGGATGTATTGGAATACGTCAGGACAAAATCAAGGAACACAACACATGGCACGAGGACAATCAGCTTCAGTATTCCTTCTCAAGCAAAGGAAATCATAGATCTATGGATGAACAAAAACACCGGCAGGCTCGACTTCGGATATAAATTCTCTTATCAAAATTTCTCACGTTACTTAACCCGTTCGCTCGCGGCACTGGCCAAGAAGTTGGGGATTACTGAAAAGGTCATCTATTACTCGGCCCGTAAGTCGTTTGCTCAATATGCTTCTGAAATAGGCATTCCTGACGGAATAATAGACTATTGCTTGGGGCATTCGGACAAATCCAAAGGGGTTATTCGCTATTATATCAAAGTTCGGCAAAAACAGGCGGATATGGCAATAGCCCGTGTGATTGACTACGTGGACAACCCGGAGAAGTACAAAGAATACATCGAATTGAGGTCTGATATTATGCTGATGAGAAGGTGAGTGAAAAAAAAGGCGGCCTATTCGGTCGCCTTTACTTTTTCCGGGACTTGTACACTATCCACCCGACAATTATCAAGGCTGCCGTGATGATGATCCCGAACGCCCATCCGCCAAGCTCCAGCTTCATCTGCTGCCAGCGTGTGAGTTCCTTTTCTACAGGATAAGGCACTTTCATCTCCTTAGTAACCGTCACTTCTTTAGACGGCAAATAAACCGTGTCCGTCATCGTCCGCATCTTAGCCAGCAGGTTGCCGAGGCTGTCAATGGTCAGTCGGGCCTGTGCGTTCCTGCTGTTGGCGATGTCCAGCCAGGACAGAACCACTTTTCCGTTTTCATCACATTCAAGTAGGGCACGGATAGTGGCGCTGTCGGGAGGCAGCCGGACTTCCACCAATTTTTCTACCACCACGCTGTCTGCACTGCTTTCGACCGGCACATACTTCACGCTCCGGCAGGAGCACATGACAGTTACCAAAATAAAACAATAAATCCATTTCATAACATAAGCTTTTTGCCTATGCCCGAATTTGGATGCCGCCCGGGCATAAAAAAGGCGGTGAACTTGTGGGACACCGCCTTAAGCAAAATATTAGAATGGTTACTACTCTTTAATCTCAGAATGTTCAGACAAATACATGTCTCGCAGTGGAATACTCAATACAAAGCATACATCTCCAAGCGTTATGTCATATTTTCGGCTACCCATATCCTCGTCAGGAATATCAATGGAAGGAGCATTATACACAAAGTTTTTTATTTCCGAAAACATTGGTTCATTGGTGGAACTGCTGCATGCAATATGAGCCGCATTCTCCACGTCAAGGGCAGTAGAAGGATGTCCATCGTCCATCTTTGCAAATAGAAAGCCTTTATTCTTTTCAAGAAATTCTCTCCCTTTAACTTGCTCAAACAGCCATTCACCCATTTCGTTCAATCTTCTCGGACTCTTTTTCATACTGAATACATTTGCTGAAGTAGGATATTTTTGTATAATCACACTTTTTATTACGGTCAAATCCTCTTTTATATCGGCCATTGTTTTTTCCAGTTCCCCCATTCTACCGTCATGGTCATTGCACGGTAATTGCTCCATCTTCTTTATCTTATAATATAGTGCCGAGCACCACCATACAAGGAAGCCAAAACCAACTACAGCTATGATAATGACTATCACAGATGTTGCCAAATGCTTCATAATAAAATCATTCAAGAAGTCCATCACAATTTATCAGCATTGATTTAACGCTGCAAAATAAGCAAAAAACATTCGCAGTATGCATAATCATAACCGTGTTTAACAACATTAAACAACAAACAATATCTGTTTTGCGGTGTCCCACCAAGTCAAAGAACTCCTTGCAATCCTGCTTGCAACATGGCGGTTTATTCGCTGAATGTTGCAAGCATCGCTTATCATACCATTTTCGTGGCGCCATGAGAATGTTCCTGAAGGTAATCCATCTCCGTCTTATAACTTCAACACCTGCTTCCGGTTCTCCTTCTCACTCCGGTAGCTGACATGTACCCAAGCGAAATCCTTCTCGTCAATGAGCTGGTCGAATGGGAGTCCAAGCGACTGCACTAAGTTGAACAGCCTCCTGTTCTCCTCAAGGCTGCCACCGGTGATGTCTGCGGCTCGCCCCTGCATGTGGTCGCTGGTTGGCGATCCGCCAACAGCCTTGTTAAGCGCCGGGGAGCGGAAGCCGCTGTTGACGTGTATGGGCTTACCGTAGGCTTCGCGCAGCGGGTCAAGTACATGGTTTACCAAGGCTGTAAGATTGGCCACATGCACCTGCTTGCAACGGTTGTCGATTCCCCTTCTGTCAGCAGTAACCGACCTGCATAATTCTGCGATTGTAAAATATCTCATCATCCAGGATTTTAAAAAAGTCAATAATCACTCGGCGGCTTTCTGTTCTCGCAGCCCCGAACCTCGCACTTCTTCACCTCGGCCTCCTTCAGCTGCAACTCCTTCTCGTGGAGAGTGTATATCAGTTCGATCTTCTCGCTCTCCTGTTTGCGCAGCTCTGTATAGAGGGCATCCACTTTCGCATCGCGCTGTGCAAGGCGGGCCTCTAACCAGTCAACCTGCTTGCGCTCGTTCTCGTTCTCGGCGGCATCGGCAGAGGCATCCTGCTTGCGGAACTCGGAGCGGCGGTTCAACCACCACTTGAGCAGCTGCTTTAAGCCCTCGATACCGCCAAGGGCGGTTATCAGCATGACCAAGTCGTTCGTATCCATCTCAATCAATTATTTAGTCCGGCAGAACTTTATTCTGTTTTTGTTTTTACCATGCACGCGGGTTCTTGAATTGTACCCAGACTCCATGATATGTGTAACTTCCTGATTGATAAGCCATATCACGAAAATATACAAATTCCATAGCATCACCTTCACTGTCTATATTAAGTCCTGTTGTTGTGCTGGTAATGTATGTATTGCTATCGGTAAGAAGACATGATGTCCCGTAATTTGTTGTCCACCCTGTAATAACATTATTACTTGTAGTAGGTGTATTCCAATGTGAACTTCCAGCTATTATATGCACTTTATTATTATTGTTTGAGCCTCGCTTAATTTTGATTACATGCCCGTCGTCATAGTGTTCCATAGTAGGAAGTGTGATATAGACATCTCGTGTTCCACCACTATACGCTGTTGTGACATATACACACCCTACATTTCTATCCAAAGTAACTCGTTGATTTGACGCATCTATATATTTTGTCGTTAATGCAAGTCCAGATATACTTCCACCCAAAATAGCTATTGCTACATTATCTTCTCCGTTACGTACATCAACAACTAAACCATAGTTAGTACCTAAATAGCTATTTCCTTTATTTTCAAAACGACCGACTGCTACCTGTCCCCCCACCGCAGGAAGTACGTTGTTACCTATCCCTACAAAAGTTTCGGGGTCTTTTCGCAGGATGATATATGCGTCATTGTCAAATTTGTTATCTTCTGAAATATTAGTAAGTGAGTTACCTACTATACGTAGTCCTCCAATTCGTCCCGAAGTTGCGTTTACCGTCCCCGTAATCGTTGCATTAGTAGCCGTCATGTTGCCAGCACTGTCTACACGAAACGGAGCTGCAGCACGGTTTGCGTATGTCTGACCTGCCCATATCACAGGGTCTGTGTTCTTTGTCTCAATAGCGCACATCCCTGCCGCCACTGTTCCGTTGGCATTCTCTATCTGTATGCGGTTGCCCTGCATGAAGTTGATGAAAGAGTTCTTGCCGAGGATGATGGGCGCCATGATGGCGGAGAAGTTAGACACTTTCTCCCAATACGTAGTGGTTGACCCGTTAGGCTTGTTTGACGTTGACGACGTGTGACTTTGCCTGCATACGTAAGCCTCCCACCCCGAAGCCAGCGCCTTGTTCTGTATGTACACCACATCAACGTATCGGGGCGAAGTCGTCTTGCTTGTCTCGTTTCGGTACGCGATGTTCTCCGCCCATTCGCTTGGCCAAAGGATTACGCCGTCAAGTCCAGCGCTCCCGTCACGTCCCGGAGTGCCCGGATTCCCTTGCGGCCCCTGATTGCCGTCCGCACCGTCCTTTGCCTTTCTTCTTATCAATATATGTCCCTGCGCTTCCATAACGTGTCACCCCAATTTATCCAATACTTCTTTCGCAATTCTCTTCGCCTTCAAACGGTATTCCTGATAGTCGGCGTACTCTTTCAGATATTCGTCCCGCTTGCCTTCGTCAAGCTCCGAAGCCCCGTCACGCGCCATTTCCAAGTTGGCGAAAATGGCATCCCGCTTGTTCGCATCATACCGATCCATGATGATGGCACTCACCATATTGTCATAATCATGCACCCCTTCGACGTCCACGTTCTCGCAGACATACCGGTCTTCGCCATCCGTGTCTTCAGGGCCGTCCGTCCGGGCGGGCTCACACTTTTCAAAGTCAAAGTAAATGCGCAGCAGCGCACATTCAACCACGACTTTTACACCGGTCGGCAGTTCTCCTGCCAGCGTACCATAACATTTCATAAATTACCTCCATTCTTTTATTGTTATTCTTCAAAATAATAAGCACTCTTCCCGTCACCCAGCGGACGACGCTTGACAATCACATCCTCCACCGGAAAAATCTTCTGACCGTTGTTCTCCGCTTCGCGTGCCTGATCCAGCACGTCTTTCAGGTTGTAGCAGTTCGTTATGAATTTGCCCCGCCGCCCGTCCTGCTCGAAGAGCACGCAGTATCTTCCATCGCCCTGTTTCGTCTTTACATCCGTTTCGAAGTCCAGCACCGTGATGGGCACGTTGAGAATGTCCATCAGCCTTGTTTCCCTCACGTCGAAGAACTTCTTTCCGTCCTTCGTTTTTCCACTCTGTCTGATCCCTTTGTCGGCGAAACTCATGTCATTGTTCGTTATTGTTCTCCATAAATTCTTACAGTCTCCCCACTTGCACCAGCCCCAGTACGAGGCCCGTATCTCGCGGTTCCGTTTCCGGCTTTTGACCTGTTTCACCTTGCGCGCGAAGTTCTTTTTCATGCCTTTGCGCAGGCGTACATTGTCTTTCGTGAAGCAGTAGCCGAGGAAGTCAATCCTTCTTCCTCTTGCCCCGCTTTCGCTTCCTATGCTTTTTGTTCCCATTTCTTGTCTCCGTGCCTATCGGAGCGATGCAGCTGTTCGCCTTGACCACCAGCCCGACATTGGCGCTTTCCCGTTCATACGCCCGGATCAGGAAGAGCGCCTCCGACTTCGAGCGGGCCAGCATCACGTTGTCATCACAATACCTGTGCAGGCATTTCACGCGGTACTTTTCCTTCATTACATGGTCTATCCGGCTGGCCGCAAAGTTGCCGATGGGCTGGCTGGTAAACGCTCCAATGGGAACTCCTCTTTTTCCGTTCGACTTCATTTTCCAATATCTTTATTACTTCCGTACCGCTGTCATACGACAGGACGGCGACCTCTATCAGCCTGATGAACCGTTCATCCTTGAATTTCTTTCTCAAGGAGGCGAGGACAAGTTCATGCGGAATGCTCTGATAGAACTTCTTGAAGTCCGTCTTTACGAACCAGGTGTATTCGGAGTACCGTCGGAGGAAGCGTTTCATCCTCCTCACTCCGAAATGCAACCCTTTGCCCTTGATGCAGGCACTCGTGTCGTAAATCAGGCTCTTGTAAAGATCCTCTCCAATCACCCTCATAATCGCATGATGCAAGATCCGCCACGGGAAATATTTCTGCTTGACAATATCCCGAACCTTCCCGGCGTCGCTCCTTAGGCTCATCACGCTATAGTCCGGTGCCGGAAAGTCCAGTGTCAGGATCATCAGCTGCAAAGCCCGCAGGTCTGCTTCGGGGTGCAGGTTATGCCGCCTGATGAAGCGGTTCTTCCTGACCTTCCCGTCCTGTGCCTCCTTGTCCGCCGCGCGCAGATTGTCCATCTCCGCCATGCGTTCGAGGATGTATCCGGCTCTTTTGGGCCTCTTGCCTCCGTTCGCCTCTATCCTCTTCCTGTCGGCGTCTATCCTTTGTGCTATCATCACGTCTATCTCCTCCTGCGTCATGCTTCTCCAATCCATGTCATTCTTATCCATATCCGCTGCCTCCTTGTTTAAAAATTCACGCCATACTTCTTGTCCTGTCTTGTTCAGACCCTTCTGACATTATTCCGTCAACCGCAATCCGTTTCCGCTTGCTTGAATAATCCGCCCGGAGCTTTCGAGAGATACCTACTCGCACCGCTTGCCGCCCTACGCAAAACAGGCGGCCTTTCCGCTTTCTTGATTTTCTGACATCGTGACCGTGCGGCCACTACGTTGCAGCGGCTTGCGCCCTGCAAGGTCATGGTTCGGGGAACTCGCAGATTGCTCTGCGACAGATAAGTATGGCGAGAGCCGATATTCGCATTCGAGTTCGACCAAGCGTTATTCGAGTTCGCATAAGCGAGGCCGCAGTTCGCGCCGTTATTCGCATTACCGCCCCACAAAACCAGCTCTTGTCCCCCTCTGCCAACCGCCCGCGCCTGTCGGCTTTCGCCCGTTGTCCGTTGCCGGACAACGGGAAGGCGGACGGCTTTTTTGATTCATCGAAATTCAAAGAACGAACCGCACAAGACCTGTCACGCGGACATCAGTTGTGCTCCGTTAACAAACGTTAAATCTCCGAAAAACGCAAGGCGAGAGCCGATAAACGCAACCGAGGTCGACCAAGCGTTAGCCGAGTGCGCACAAGCGAGGCCGCAGTCCGCGCCGCCAGACGCACCACCGCCCCACAAAACCAGCTGGCCGTTCGGAGCTGCCCATGAGTAGTCCGCCCAGTACGATGTACTGTTGCCGCCGATCTTTTTCGGAAAGATGTCGAAATGTGCTCCCAAAATCAGTTCCTGCACCTGTCCGCTGGAGGTCAGCCGCTCAGCCGTCCTGTACTCCCCGTTGGGGTGCGATGTCAGCTCCGTGCTGGTCGGCAGGCGGTTTCCCTTGTAAATGAAAATCTCCGTACCGCTTTGGGTGTTGTTCTCAGAGCTGCCGCAATAGACTCCCTGAATCATCTCCCATTGCCAGCCGTAGGGGTCTTCGATGCCCATCAGGTTCACCCGTGAGCAGTCCGTACCGGTGTTTTCTCCATTCACTACGGAGATGCTTACCTTGCCCCAACTGTCGCCGAGGCTCTTGGTTGCCCCGGTCGTCAGTTTTGCGGCTGCATTCCACAAATCCTTATTGACGCTGCCGCACACCCCGTTGCCGAGCTTCGCCTGTATGTTGGTGTCTCCGTATTGCGAGAGTCCCAGTGCAAGGATGAGTTTTCTTTGGTCGTAGTCGGTCAGTCCCCAGTCCTTGCCGTTCGCTTGTGCGGCCGTCCAGAATGCGCTGATGGTCTTGCTGCCTGCCGGTACCACTCCCGAACGTGAGACCAGTGCGCTGCCGTTCATGGAGCCTTTGTATGCCCCGATGCAGTTATACATCCCGCCGTTCGCCCCACCGATATACTCGCCTCCTATCGGCAGCATGGAGAGCCACAGGACAGGCACGCCGCTCACACTGTCCGTCTGCACGCGATAGTAGAGACGCGGCCCGATCCACATCACGTGTCCTTTTGTCTCGTCCACCTGAGTGCCGTCTGCAAACACCGCACTGTTGGTGGGCGACAACTTGGCGGCCCTCCCGTCATTCGTCACGAGATAGCGGCCGCAATAGAGCTTGTATTCCGTCCATGCGGCCGTATTGCCTATCACGCCGTAGCTCGTGCTTGTTTGGATGGACTGTTTGATCGGAATCCCCCAGGCCACCTGTCTCAACATCTGTTCGTCTCCCTGATTGATGGCGTTCATGAAGTTCTCTACGCTGATGCGTCTGACACTGCCTCCGACCTCCACCAGCACCGTGTTGGAGCGCAGGATGGAGGACACCATCGTTTCGTTTCCCAATGCTTTTGTTCCCATAATCTTGTTTTTGTTTGTATGTTAGTCAAAATGGCATTCCGCCAAAACATCTACATCGTATTGCGTGCCGTTTCGGTCCGTCTCCGCGGTTGTCACGGATATGGAGTTCGTGTCGGCATGCTTCAGGCTCTTCCAGTTCTCCTTGTCCATCACGTCCATCGTCCACGATGCGGAGCCGGGTGTATAAGCCGCTCCCGTCGTCATGTTGACAATCTTGGCACTCACGGTGACGGGTTGTCCGGCATCCACCTCCTTGTTCGTGGAGGTTATGTAGCACACAATCTGGAACTCGTCCGCCGTGTCGATGATGCGTACCCCGGCCCGTGCGATCGGTTGTAAGGCGGCTGAAGACGGATAGACTTCTGCGATGAACAGCTGGGTGCCGTCTACGTCACTCCGGTTCACAGTGATTGTTTTCTGCCCGTTCTTATCGCTCCAGGCTGCCGTATCCTTGTACCATTTGACATGGTAGTCGCCCACGGCGTTGGCACCGGCATAGAGCTTGGTTGTCAGGGTGCAGCTTGTCACCGAGCTTGTCAGCTGTTCGGTGCTCGCCAGAATGGCGAGGTAGTAGGAGCTGGCTCCCATGTTCTGGATCGCAATCGGCAGTTCTCCCGTCAGGTTATATTCGACACCGGCCACGGATGCGACACAGGAATAGGTCAGCGTGTCCCCCGCCACGTTCGTCTTGCTCGCCAGGTTGCCGACGATCTTGATGGCGCCGGTAGCGGTCTCCATGGCGAACTTGCCCGTGCTGTCTTTTTTCCATCCCCCGCTTTCCGCTCCGTTGAAGTTCAAGCCCACGCCGTTGTAAGCCCAGCTATGACCCGACAGGCTGACTGTCAGTCCTCGTGCCGAAGTGACCTTGGGTGTCCGCACGGGCTGATTTGCCGCCGTGCTCCAGTCCGGTGAGACCGCCCCGCTGCTTTCGTCCACACCCTGAAACAGGGGAATGCCATTGTTCTCAAAAGTCAGCGTCAGGCTGTCGTTGGAGCGCAGACGCTTGATGGTGATGGTGTTCTGTGCACTATAATTCTCTGCCATAGTCCCATCCTCCCTCTGATATGATTTGATGGATGCGCGTGTCCGTATAGGCGGTTCCGTCCAACGACTGTATTCTCTCTTCCAATTCTCCATTCAGGGAAGGCAGGCACCCGACCTCTTTCTCATTCAGGATGATGGATGCCCCCTTTACCCGGTGCCCCAACAGTCGCACCCCGGCATTCAGGGCCTTTTCCTTGTTTGCTATAATATACCTCATGTCAATTATTTATATAGATGTTTCCGTTGCTGTCCGTATAGTTGTCCGTCGCGTCTGTCAATAGGTAGAAGGCCTTTTTCTGCTCGGCCCGGATGTACACGTCCATCCAGTCGTCAAGGTAAGTGTCGCCGATACCCGATTGATCCAACATTACTACGGTTTTGTCTCCTTCCTGCCATTCCACTCCGGTCTTGTTCGCGCTGTCCGTGTACCATACCATGCGGACAATCGGGGCCGGTATCGGCACAATCTCTCCGTTCCACTGCACCATCGCCACGTTCCTGTGCAGTATCTCGCCAGGGTTGATGGATGCCTGGCTTGCCGGTACGCACGTGAACTTCGGATAGACACGGTTCACGGAGTATTGTTGTCTCGCCACTTCCTTGCCGTCCACCTTGACAAGTATAAGGTAATCGCCTTTCTCCACAAGACGCAAGTCCATCGTAATCCTCGTGGTGGAGATAAGCGTTATCTCATGGTCGGCTGTGGTAAGCGGTGTCTGTGATGTCGTGCTGTTCACCCTGTAAAGCTCGATGGTATACCCTGTCGTTATCTTTTTCGTCCCTTTCGTCACCAGCAGGTCTATGGCGCGCTCGTATGAGTTCTCGTCCAAGGCTGCGCTCCTGCTCGCCTCTGATGCGGTAATAAGTCCGTTCGCTGCCTTGTAATCGTACATAAGGAGCTTGTCAAGAAAGGGATTGTATCGGATAATCTGGCTCTCTCCAATAGACAGGGCATATGTATCTTCGCTCTTGTCCAGCGTGGTCAGCAGGAGGGTGTCCGTCTTGACAGGAATGTTCATTCCCAGCCGGGTATCGGCTATGACGCCCTCGAAATGCAGCTCGAAGCTCTCCCCCGACGCCACATTCCGGCTTATCGTGATGGCCCCGCGTGTATCACCCACCGTGTCGATGCTGTACTTCCCCTCCCACGAAGGGATTTTGGAAAGGTTCGTCCCGTTGGCAAACCAGTTCATGTCAGCCAACAGGGAGTTGGCGTAGGGCCTGTCCCAGCTACCGTCAGCCGCCTTTGCGATGACTTCCGGTAAAATCACTAAGGGCGTGACCACCCGGTCAGGTTCATATTCGTATTCAGCCGCATGATAGACCTGATTGGCAGGGCTGTTGGGCGTGAGTATCTTCAGGCTTACCGCGAGGGTGAGCGGCTGGAACTCTTTTCGGATTCTTTTCTTTTCGCTCTCTATCATATCGTTACTATCGCTTCTGCGGACGCCTCCTCATTCGTTGCCGTTATGGTAAAGAGAGTGCTTACCGCTGTTAATGAATTATTTCCCAAATCGCTCAGTTCCTTCGTGTTGTGTATCGTTATGGAACCGTTGAAGTCCTTGTGCTTTATGTTCCACGCATCATCGTCAGCGGTATCTCCGCTGTCCCTCGTGATAGTCCATTGCTTGACGGTGTCCGTGATGTCCTCCCATCCCTTGAACACCTTGCAGGTGATGTCCATCGACTCACCGTAGGCGAGGAAGTTGTCTCCCTGCGTGTCTATCTCGATGCGTACCGGTGCATCAATCGCCAGCTGTTCGATGGTGCCGGACATGTAGATGTTGTTCAGGTAGGCCGAGTACCCTGTCATATTGAGATCGAACACACTGAGGTTGCTCAGGTCACCGTCCTGCATGCCGATCATGGATTTCGTGAACTCCCAGTCGTTCACTCCGACAAGGAATCGCCTGTACGTCCTCGTCTCGTAGGCGGAGGTCTGTCTGTCCTTGTTGGTGAAGTTGCCATAACCCACGAAGTGCAGGGCCTCGCACGGATGGAAAGAGTATTTCCAGCGGTCGGAGAGGCCTCGCAGCACATAGCGGAACCGTCTGTTCGTGCCGGTATCCAATATCTCTGTGATGCGGAAATAGATGGTGCAGAACCCTGCGAACATACGGTTGCCCCGGCTGTCGTCAACGTCCTCTTGTGCGTTCTCCTCCGGTGTGTCAAAATTGTGGAAATACCCCATGCAGATGTCATCTTCTGCCACCGCACCTATTTCGCCGTCCTGCAGCTTCAGTGTCACCGTACCGGTTCGCAGCGGATGGCCTTCGTCGTCGTAGTCTATCTCCACGCTTTCGATGATGCCTGCACCCGGAGAACGCCATTTGTCGCCCAAGACAATCTCCGCACGGTTGAAGCGAAGCTCCGGCACTTCCAAGAAACGTCTTAAAGTGAGTGCCTCCATTTCTCCGATGCCCTTCTCGTCAATCTTTGCGCCGAAGCCTGTCAGTCCCGAAGCGAAGCCGTCTCTCCCGAAAATCGCTCCACCCAGAAACGACACGAGAAATTCCGTGCTGTCGGGCTGGTCTTTGCGGAGGAACATTTTTAATGCCCGTAATGCGGAAAATGTATTACTATCACTTGGAGCGGTTGAATCATTAACCTTGATAAGATATACTCCTCCTTTTCCGAAATAAGTTTGCCCCTTGTAAGTTAACGACATGACATCACTTTCAATTTCACCGATACGTGAGTAAGGCATGCTTTCACCGATGGTATATACAGGACTGTCCCAAGGAATGTCCAAGTTCATTTCCCAGCCGAGAACACGGGAGATACGCCCGTTTTCAAAGTAAGTGTCATCCATGAGATTGATACGCTGGCCGAACTCGTATGTGCGTGAAATAGGATCTTCATGTACCCAGTCGCTCATCAGTGTAGTAGGATAGGTACCGTCGTCCTTCTTTACCTTGTCTGCGTATTTCTGTGCCTTCTCCTTTAGTTCCTGCTCGGCATCGGGGATATATTGGTCGGAAACCAGTTGAATGTTGAATCCAGAAAGAACATACTTGTCTCCATTTTCCGGCCGGATGATGTCATCAGGTAGAGGACGACCATAGTCTTCGTTCCTAACAATCTCCCAAAGTTGCTCGCCTCGGTTTTCATCCTTAGGTGATGGGTTGAAGATGACGCCGAATATCATTCCGTTCAGCTTACCGGATTGAAAGGTTATTTGAAGTTCTTGTCCTTCGATGATATATTCTTCCTTGAACTCCAGTCCGGTATCTTTATAGCGGTAGTAAGTGACAGTCTCTTTTGTTTCATCCTCATTCTCTACTTCTTCGGTGCGGGTATGTACATCAGAAAGGGTGCCCACCCGTCGAGGATAGACATCATCGAATACCACTATATTCTCAATGGCTTCTTCCTGTGACATACCTTCGTATGCGTCAATGTAGGGTGTATCGGCAGGGAGCATCAAGCGCTTCTGTACGACACCGTTCACCACTGCCTGCTCTTCGGTCGGCCGGTAATTCGTAGGGATATTACGTGTGGAGCCGAACGCATAAATACGTGTGGCATAAGTGCCCCGGCTTTCGCTGCGGGTGATGGCCAACGCTTCGACACCACGCTCGATTTTGACAGCATCGCCGAACTCATTTCTCCCGAAATGAATTACGTTGTTCGTTATCCAGCAATCACAGTTCCACTTGTCTTCACCCGCCATCGAAAACAAAGCGTCCAACAGGTTCATGTTGTCGTAGGTCATTGGCACAGCCTTGTTCTCAATGGTATTGTCTATGTTAAATGTGAATTCTGTTCCTTTATAGGTATATCCCAAGGCTTTCAGATTGCGAAGAAATACGCCTAATTGTATGTCAAGTGATGCGGTGAGTGACCATGAAGCTTCACTGCCGGCTTGTTCTGGGTTGTATTTGAAGATCTTGTTTTTCCACTTCCGGTAGTAGGCTTCCAGCTTTAACTCGTAGTCATATCCTCCAGTGGAAGCGTTATACACGGGCTTCTGCAAATCGGTTATCTCATAGATCTTCGCTAACTTGCCACCCATTGATTCATCAAAAACTCCAGACAAGTCTGCGTAATCGCCTAATTTGAATGGAATAGGAGAGGGTACCGAGAAAGGCAGGGTAATATAGTCCTCTTTCATCAACATAAACTTTCCTTTGGCTCCCTTGTTGATGGGAGTGGAAAATCTTACTTGCCCAGATATGTCTTTGATGTCAATAGTTATCATTGTTGGGTTTCGTACACTTTCATACGATGTCTATGCAAAAGTACTAATAATGTCTGAAAAACAAACGTTTTTATTGCGATTTTCTATTTTCTGGATTGAATTCTTCCAATTTCAGAGTAAATTTTCCTATACCTTGCATGAACTGGCTGAATTGGCTGCACGATTTATATATCATCCGATATATTACATCTTTCTGATAAGAGGTTTTTATTTCCAACGCTCCTTTTTTTAGTTCTTCACAAAAAGAGAGGTATCTTTCAAAGAACTGATCCTTGTGTGTCGCCGTCAGATGGATTTCTAAAGACAAACTTCTTTCATCAACTTTCACATTCTCAGTTATGACCCTTTTCCCATGTTCAAGACGTGACTTATTTTCTATATACTCTTTGTTTGGTGCAGGTGTCATTAGTGCAGATAGTGATGTGTCAGCCATGCTTATTCCCCATGTGTCATAAGCATCTTTCCCGTTAATATAAAGTTCTCCTTTCATAATAAAATTTTTACAGTTCCTCATTGATTATTTCAAAACATCATTTACTTCCATTATAAAGCATTCTTTAAATTAGTATTAATGTCATCAAGTTTTTTTCCAAATCCTTCAAGTATCTTTTTGGCAAATCCAGAAATGTCTTCAAGGTGTCCGTTAGACAAAATCATCAAATTCTTTATTTCAAGAAGGGTTTCGCCACTCCCTTGCGCTGAAACACTTATGGTCTGAAGGACTGTTATGTTTTGGAGTATCTGTAGCCCGACTTCATATAAGGCGGTAAACCGTCCGTTTAATTCGTCGGCAGTGTCCTGCGACATTGCTTGGAAGCCTTTGCCGCTTGCGGACTGGGCGGTTGTTTCCTGTTGTGTCAAGTCTATCCCGGTCTCATTTTTTATTGTCTCTATGATGTTTTTGCCAAGCCCTTCTATTGCAGGCAACTGCGCCTCGGCATTTTCAAGCATCTTTTGGGTAAGCGCAGTAACTCTCCGGTTCAGCTCCACTTCGTCAATCAAGCCGCTCGCATAATCTTCATACGCTTTTGAAATTTGTGACTGGTAGCTTTCGCCTTTCCCCCATACATCTTCATTGTTGAAAATCTTTTCAAGCGTGATGGTACGCAGCATATCAGAAACGATGTCACGGAACGTATCAGAAGCATATTCCCTGAAGCTATCCAAAGCATTCTTCCCGTTGTCAAGCCAACTCCATATGCTATCTACAAAATTATCTACAAGAGGCTCATATAAGGAACTGACATACTCATGCAACTGCTCGATATACTCATCGTACTGCTCACGGAGTTCCATTAAGGCTTCAAGAGTTTCTTTTGTCTGGCCTACAAGTTTGTTTCCATAATTGTCAATAAGCGATTGGGCAAGTTCTTTGTTTACAAGTCCCTTGTCATCGAACAGTTCACCTAAGCCGTTCTTCCTCGCCCATGTAACAAGGTCTTCAGTTTGCTGTGAATGTCCTCCGATTCCGGTTCCCAGGAATCCGCTGCTTGCCTTTCTCGTTTCAATGCGCAAATTATTGATTGCGGCCGTCTGACCCTCTTTGTAGTCTCCCTGCCCCCAAATATTCTTCCAATTATCCCACCAAGAGAGAAGTGACAAATTCCCCATTACCCAGTTTAATGCCCCTGTAAGCCAACCGCCTCCACTCTCATTCTGATAGATGGCTTGTGATTCCCCGGCTTTATCTACGTATGCTTTGTAAACCTCATCATGCAGGGTCTTGTAATCACGGAGACTTTTCAAGTTGTCAGAGGAGAACCAGTTGCTTTCAGCCTGCTGCGCTTCCAAAGTTGCAATGCGGTATTCGTTAACTGCATCGGTAAGCGCATTTATCTCTTTTATCTTTTCTGCGTATGCTTCGTATTGTTTGAAAGCTTTGTTATTGCCCAACTCGCTTATTTTCTGCAATAGCTGTATGGCTGTGGATATAATGCCAAGAATGACAGAGGCTTTTTCTATCGCAGATATTGCGTTTGCTCCTGTCTGAGACACCTTGCCTATACCGTCAATCGTGCTTGTAGCGAACAGTGCCACATCACCCATAAGGGAGATGATCTCGCCTGCCTGCCCGCCTATCACACTTCCGATACCTTTTATCGCATCGACAAGCTCATCCACTTTCTCTCTCGCTGTATTTTCCGCTTTGATGAAATTGTTATTGGCTTTCTGATGTTTGTCTTTGGCGGCATTATATTTGTTCAGCGCATCTGTAGCGGACAGATATGTAGCCTTGATTTTCCCATCTTCTCCAAGGGTGGTTCCCGTAACGATTTTCTTTCCGCTATTTACAGCATTAAGTCGTCTTTCCGCTTCAGCAAGTTCATTTTCTGCCTCTGCAAGCTCTTTCTGACGGTCTGCAAGTGCCTTGAACGGATCACGTGCATCCAGCTCATCCATGATTTCTTGAATCGTGGTCGTATATTCCCGCAAGTCCTCAGGATTAAGCGTTTGCGCGGCCGTCTGCTCGGCGTTCTCTAATTGGGTTAGCAGGGAATTGAGCGTTTCGGAAGAAGTGTTCTTCAAGTCTTCAAAAGCACGGATGTATTCAGGAGACTGTTTCAACACTTCAAAGTCATGCCTTATCAGCTCTTTGCCTTTGTCGGCAATAGCTTTTGAGATAGAGCGGTCAATCTTGGCAACTTCATCGGCATTCCCTTGGGACTCCGCATTATTACGTGCCTTTTGCAGGGTGGCAATATCATCGTTGAACTTCTTCTCAATGGCAAGGCGCTCGTCTGTATATGACCGGTATTTGTCAACAGAAGATTTGTATAAGTCATTGATGCTTTTATCCATGCCCTGAATATTCAGGAAAATCGCCTTGTTTATCTCATCCTGCTGTTCATGCGTCAGCCCGTTTTTATTGACTTCCGTAATCCCTGCTTCTTTGTTCGCCTTGGCCAATTCCATTGCCTTCTTCTCAATGGTTTGTTTCTGCTCCTCATAGTCGGATTTTATCTGTGCCAGTTTCTTTTCTGTCCCATCATCCATGAGGTCAATTTCTTCCTGCTGGTTCTTACGGCGAAGAGAAAGGAGTTGTTCAGAAAGTTGTTCTTGCTGTTTGAGCTGTTCTTCTGCTTGTTTTTTGGCCTCATTAATAGCCTTATCGGATGTTATTCCTCCAAGTGATTCGTATTTCTTCTTTTTATCATCATAATCGGTCTTTGCGTCTTCATATTGTTTTGATGTGAAAGTTTTTTTATCCTTTTCAATCTCTTCAAGTTTCCTTTTAGCTTCTTCCCATGCTTTCTTTGCGGCATCATAATCTTTCTGGTAATTTGACTCTTCATCTATGACTTGTTTGTTTTGACTGGTTGCCTGTGGAGATGTGTCAGAAATTCCAAACCGCTCTTTGGCAAGCTTATCGAGCTTTTCTGTTGCATTGATTGCACTGCTGATCTTAATAATATAGGATTCAATAGATCGATTTACTAAAAAACCACCTTCCCCTGCAACCTTATCAAGTATAGTTTGCGTTTCATTATCAAGCCCGCTCAGTTTTGATAATCCATTTATTGATTTTACATTTCCGCTTAAAACGGAATTTCTTATTTTGGTATAAAATTTTGCCCCTTGTTCTTCACCGAGCTTCTGAATAAGTCTTTCTTGGATTTTAGAGAGATTGTCAGATATTAAGCTATCAAGTTCTTCCTGTTGTTCTCCTTTAAACTTTTCATATTGTCTGGCTCCAAAAGACTTGGTGATTGCCTCGGTTAATTTTAAATAAGCCTGTTCGGTAAGTCCAACCTTTTCTATTTCTTCATCCAAGCCATCATAGTACTTAGAGTAACCTTTTACAATTTTATCTTTAACATCATTGTATTCGTCAGTCCCCTTTGTCAATGCAGATAGCTCACCTTTCAATTTTGCGAGTTCACGTTGTTCTGACAAGGAAGCTTTTTCTGCATCTTTTATAGCATCATTCAATTTCGATTGAGCTTTCTCTGCATCGGTTTGGTACGTAGCAAGCTTATATATCCCATATCCAAGAGCGGTAACAGCGGCTGCAACCAATACATAAGGATTAGCCATCAACGCTTTGTTCAAAGCAAGCGTTTTAGCTTTCAGAACTTCTGTCACAGCCTGCATTTTTGTCAATCCTGCCATGTACGCCAATGTGGATTGATAGCGTAAATTTTCAATGGCACTCAGTGAAATCAATACAGCCTTGTAAGCTCCATACGACCCAACAAGTTCAATAATGATTTTCCCGATTGCTTCATAGTTCTCTACAAGATATGACACGCCGGATAAAGCTTTGTTGATAAATCCTTCATTGGTCTTTCCGATGTTATTGAACATAGTGTCAATGGCATCCTCGATATTTGCTATCTGCCCGGCAATGGTTTTAGATTGTGCTTCCATCAGGCCACCGAACTTTCCACCTTCGTTTGTCAGGCTTTCTATCACTTTCTGAACTTCAGGGAAACCAACTTTACCGGCTTCAACCAAGCTCTTCACTTCGCTTTCAGCTACTCCGAACTGTTTTGCAAGTTCCTGTATCATAGGAATACCACGACCTGTGAATTGGTTCAAATCAGCTGTATAAAGTCGTCCTTGTGCCCTTGTCGTACCATACAAATATACCAAATCACCAAGCGGAATGCTCAATCCGGCAGCAATATCACCAAGCCGGATAAGCGTTTTGTTTACATCTTCGGCTGCGACACCGTATGCAAGCAAAGACTTGGCACCATTAGCGACACCCTGCAAATCAAATGGAGTAGTGGCAGCTGTCTTCACCATTTGTGCCATAAGTTTTTCAGCTTGCTCTTTACTTCCAAGCATGGTCGTAAAAGCTACTTCAAGTTTCTGGAACTCCCCACGGATTTGTACAGCTTTCGATATGAATTCTTTTGCAGAAAAGCCGACGCCAATTGCTGCAGCAGACCTTGCAAGGCGATTGAACAACTCTTCGATATTTCCACCCTCTTTTTCTACGGTCTTCGATACAGACTTAACGCCATTTTCTGTTTCTCGCAGTTTGCGTAGCAAATTAGTATTATCACCGGTAATGTCAAAATGCAATCCTGCCATAGTCTTTTCGTACTTAGATTAGTTGCGTACAACATCATACGCTTTTGCAAAGTTAGAAAAAATATACTTCTATCAATGAAAATCATAGTAAGATAAATTCCAAAATATTCTTGATATTTTATTTTGCTGCCAATTATATAAATTAATATATTTGTGCCGTTATATTATAGCAGATAATAAATATGGATTTTAAAGACGTAATATTGCAATTATCAGATAAGATATCGAAGCAAATAGATGGAATATCTACAGAAGAGGCTACAAAGACAGCTTTTATTATGCCGATGATTTCTGCACTTGGGTATGATGTGTTCAATCCTTTTGAGGTAATGCCGGAAATGGACTGCGACCTTGCAAAGAGGGGTGAAAAGATAGACTATGCTATTATGAAAGATGGGAAGCCGATTATTCTTATTGAATGCAAACATTGCAAACAGAACTTAACTCTGCATAATACGCAGCTTGCAAGATATTACATTGCTTCAAATGCTCGTTTTGGAATACTGACAAACGGAATAGAATACCGTTTTTACACAGACATTCATAAAGTGAATGTAATGGATGAAAATCCTTTCATGGTGATAAATATGCTTGGTCTGTCAGACACCGACATAGAACAATTAAAGAGTTTCCACAAATCGTATTTCGATGAGAAAGCGATATTAAGTACAGCACAGGAATTACAGATCACCATTCAGGTAAAAAAATTGCTTGAACAGAATTTCAAACAACCGGGAGATGAATTTACAAGATATTTTGTCCGCTGTTTGAATGATTGGAAGTCAAATCAAAAACTGATAGAACAGTATAAGCCAATTATCAAAAAGACTATCGCATCTGTTATTGGGGATATGATTTCTGATAGACTTTCTACAGCTATGAAAGTAGAAGAAAGTGAGCCGTCAGGAACAGATGGGAATGTGGCAATAGATGGAACGCGTGGAGTTGTTACAACACAGGAAGAAATAGACGCTTACCATATTGTCAGAGATATTTTAAAGCAATATACGAAAGAAGAACGTATTCAATATAGAGACTTCAAAAGCTATTTTGCCATTAATCTTGACGGGATATTCTGGCACTGGATATGCAGGCTATCATTGAAGCCATATAGTAAACGCATGGGCATTCCGATTAACGGTTATGGTAGCTGCGAATGGATTAAACTTGACACTATAGAAGATATACGCAAGCATCAAGACAAGCTAAAGATTGGACTTGATGTAGCACTGGCGGCAAACGAATAGGAACAGAACTAACATCAAATAATATTTGAATATGAATAAGATTTTACTTGTCTTACTTGTGATTGTTTTATCAATGTCTGGATGCACTCATAAAACAGACATACGTAATACAAAGTGGCAGTCTATTGACTCTTTAAATTTGATTGAATTTTAGAGATTCAACATGTTTATTTGTAGATATATCAGAATACACCGGTTATAAGGATTCGATATGGGCTGAATACACAAATATACAAGATACGATTACTTTTATTCCATTACAAGAATATATCACTTTTGATGCTCGTTTCCTTGTAACTGATAGCGGTTTAGTAAATCTAAACAGCCGTATAGTCGTTGCTAATAGAATTGAGTAATGTCCTATTTTTAATATTTATCGGGGATAACAAAAGTGTTTCCCCGATATTTTTTTGCCTTATATGTTCTATTATTAAGAGCCTCCTTTCAGCAAACTTAGTATTAGTTCGCGATTCTTAGGATCGTCAGCATTGATGATTTCCTGATTATCAACAATGCCAAGCTTCTTCCTTTCTTCGGGCGACAAGTAAATGGATGTGATGGAGTCGGTCATCAACATTTGGAGGTTGGCGTAACTGATACCCCAGACTACGTATTCCATACTCCATCCATATCGTTGACAGGCCCAGTCGATAATGGTACCATAGGTACTCTTCCCGCAGAAAGAAAGGTTGCCGGTGTTATTCTTTATCGCCATTACTCGTTTGCGCTCCGCATGTTCTTTATCCAATCCAAGGTGAATGATATATTCTGGCACATTTTCATGGTTGAGCGTAATGACCAGAAGCTGCGCAAGTTCTTCATTATTAAGGCTATTTTGGAACAGGTCTGCACGTTTGCTTACTTTCTCTTCATTTTGGATGTCACATTTTCGTTTTAAGCTATGATAGGCCAGTATTCTACATACAAGTTCTTTCTTGTCTGATGCGAGCCTATATGCTTCAAGATACGGATTGGATGATAGAATTTGTTTATTCACTCCGAGGCTATTTGTGAGGCGTGAAAGTAAATAGATCTTTCCGAGAGTAGGCGGGTACAGATAGAAACGTTCTCGACCGATGCAAAAACTTACAGGCTTCTCCATGATGGTGTCGGCGATGTTCATTTCAATGGTTTCTTTGTCATCCATTTCTTTCATACGGTTGGCATAAAAAAACACGTGGGTACAAAGCCCCCACGTTTGGCAAATTCATTAATCATACGGTTTTTATACTGTCAACTATGTGTAATTCAGTTAATCAGCTACAATCTTTTGGATTTTGACAGCTTCACCGGCTTCGGCTTTCAGCACGTCAAAGGTGTAGATCTTTACAATGCCGTTTTCTACGTCATACGTCTTTTGTACATTCACTGATGACCTACCGATCTCTATTCCTAAAGATTCTGGGTTTTCAGGAGTAACACGGACTGCATATTCATCTGCAACAACCCCATCAGTGTCAACAATGGGATCTGTTCGCTCCGGTACCTGTCTAACATTGAAAGTTAGCTGATAGGTGTTCTTCTTGTACTTGACAGCTTCATTCTCGCCGCCTTCAATTTTGGCTTCCATTTTGTCTCCTTGCGTAGTGGTGAGCTGCGTAGTTCCTTCTACAGGAGTAGCAAATTCTTGCCATTCGCCTTCTCCTAAACCAAGTTTCTTCACTTCAATCTTGGGTTGTCCCCATGATACAGTTACAGTTTTTTCTGTCATGATATTATTCGTTTACTTGTTTATACAATAATTTGTTATTGATGAAATGTTCGTCTTTCCCGTTGACGGGCATCACCCGCTGCTTGTCGAGCGTAAAGCGGAAACCAGCCCCACGTCCAACCTTAAGGACTTCAATGGCTATTTTGCAAAGTTCACGACACCGAGGATCATTCACTTCAGCCTGTCTGTTACGGATATTATCTTTCACGTAGATGTTCACATTTATAAAAGCCTGCTGTATCTGACCGCTTCCGTTGTCAAGGATAGATATAACAATGTCCTCTTTGTCAGAACCGGATGGCCTTTTGGACGCCTTACATAGTTTTCCTGTTACGGCATGCTCCAATGCGGAGCCTTTGATGTGATTGTAGATGTCATCTTTGATTTCAATATCCGATTTCATAAGGCTATTTGCGATTTAAGTTTCTGCATCATACTTGGAAATTGCTGGCGTGCGAACAGTTCGGCGGATGCAAGTACCACTTTGTTGTCCATCGCTTCCACGTATTCGGCATAGGTCATACCTGCTACCACGACAAGCACATATCCGCTACGGTACTTATTGGCGATTTCTTCAGCAAGAGCCTTTCCTGTTTCAGATCCTTCGGAACCATTCTTTACAACGCTGAAATCTGAATACTTGATTATTTTTCCTTCAGAATCAGTGACATAGCCGATTGAACTTCTTAGATTTCCGGTACGGTCTATCCAGCTTTCTTCAGGTGACCTGTCACGTGCCTCGATGATACATTCCTCGCCAAGATGTGATAGGGCACGCAGCATTAATCTATTTACCCTATCAATCTCTTGGATGATGGTGTCATGGATGGACGATTCAGATGTAACTCGTTTTATACCCACATTCTTGCGTTAAGTTGCCCTCTTTGGAAACCAAGTACCTTGGCCTCCACGAGGATGCTTCCGTCTTTGCGGAAAACACGAACCCGTTCATCTCGTTTGAATTCTTTGCAATTCCGATCCATGTAGATGATGTACCGATAGACAAAAGTTGTTCCGTCATCAAAAACTATGACCTCAGCCTTCCCTCCGTTCGGTTCGCACCTGCAAGGTATTTCACCTGTAAACGATGTTTCGCCGGGATGAAAGTCTCCATTCTCGTCTTCATATCCTTCTGATGTTATCTGATAGGACAACGTATGAGGTCTGAATGATACAATCATGGCTAATAGTTTACGAAGGTTACGGTAGGTCTCTTTTCATCGGTTACTTCATCTTCCCCAATGGAGGTATAGATGGAATTTGCGATCTTTAGAATGGAAGTCTTGTCTGACTGGCTGATTGATACTCCGCCCTCCGAAATATTGGGCGATGTAACCAATCCAACCAAGCAATCCGCAACGCATCCACGAAAATCCTTTCCACGAGCTGTTTCAGGGTCAAATTCGTCATCCTTGTTCAGACCACGTACAATGAGTTTGTTTTCCAGATACCCGGTTGGTAAAGGATAGTGAATTTCGTCACGGAGTGCTTCGAGGATTGTTTTCATACCTTATTCAGATACATAAGACTCAACGGCTGCTTTCAGTTTGTTTTCTTTGGCATCACTCAACTTGTTTACGGCTTCAATCAGAGCCTCGTCAGATGTCTTGGCATCGAAATTGGAGCCGGCAATCTTGTTCAGTTCAGCTACAAAGTTAGTCTTGGTATAAGCCTTTCCCCAAATGGTGATCTTTTCGTCGGAAACATCACTTGCTTCTGCCTCCGTGTCAACTTCCTGGGCCTCGGAAATGTCGAGAACATAGATTTGGTCAACATCCTCGATGATAGGTGCCACGAAAGCCTGCCCGGCTGTGATTTCTCGCAACGGATTTGTCAAAGAGTATTTGGAAATGAGCTTAAACGCATCCACTTCTTGATAGTCCACATTCTTCACGGGGTTCGTCTTTTCAGCCAAGCGGCCATAAACAAGCGTACCTACCACGTCGTTGCAAATGAAGACAAGGCGATTGGCATTCCAAGGCTTCATGGAAATCTTCTTTCCGTCCTTTTCGAAAATGACAGACCGGTCAATCACCTTGAACGAAATGCCATTGTTGTCATCGGCAAATGCCTCGTTGAACTTCGTAGCGGTAGGTGTGGGAAGAATGGTGTCTTTGGTGAAGGATTGACCATTATAGTTCGCCACAAGTTCTTTTGCCTCTTTCGTTTGGCGCAACTTGTCGTAAGTTGATTTTGCGATGCAAATTTGAATGACGGAATTGCCATCACCATCAGCCTTACTGATTACGCGTTTGATGTCCTCCAACGAAGGAAGCCCTTTGGTGGTTGCACCGAACGTGTTTGCGGCAAGATAGTTGAAGTTCAGTCGAAGCAATGCATTTGGGGTGTCTTCGTCCTTGATAGCCACATAGCCATTGGAAAGAGCAAACAAGAAGTTGTACTCGTTTCTTTCGTCAATGCCGACTGAACAGGCAACTGCGTCGTCAGACAACTTTTTCACAATCTTCTGTGCATTTCCGCCCTGCGCTTCCATCACATTGATATTGTTGATGTCAGACTCCTTCAGGATTTTCGACATTCCGATTTTCGGTAACTTACCGTTAGCCGAAGCGATGCTGTCACGGCTCTTTACGGGAAGTTCAGAGTCAACAGCTACAAAGTCGGCGGCCACATAAGTGGTATTTACCGATGTGCTTTCCCATTTGTTGTCAGGAGAATACTCCTGTCTCAACATGGCATTTTCTCCTTTATGGAGATAGGTAAGGTTCTTGTTTCGTTTACCATTTACCTTTTCAATCAGTCGCTGAAGTTTCGGGAAAAACTTGGCGATATATTTTGCAAACAATGATTCATTCATACGTTACCTCCTTTTTTTTAATCGTGTTCAAACACAAGGGTCGGCACAGCGGCCTTCAGTGCATTCTTGATGCTATCCAATGGATAGGGACTTGCATTGTCATTCACTACGCCTGTGTGCATGATTGACACGAACGGTTCTTTTACAGATTTGGTGGCTACACATACACCTACATACTCGTGACTGCCGGGAAGGGTGTCGTATGCGTCTCCTCCAGAGTTCAACGGCATCGGTTTGTAAGTGTCACTTGCCGTGTCGCGAATAATGACGTGGCCGGCTCTGATGTATTCTCCTTTAAAGCCGCTTACGTCCAAAACTTTTCCGCCTTTTACACCGGCGATGTATTTGCGGATAACAATCGGGTCGTTATCGAAACCGAATGATTCAATGGTACCTACATCTACTGCTCCCATTTTTTTCTTACTTTTTTTGAGTTTTACATATTTGCCAAAGCGTCAATTTCATCGTCGCTTAATGGCTCTTCTTTTGGCTTTCCTCCTCCTGCGGCAGGCGGATTTCCAAGTGTGGAAAGTCCGGCATTGGCGCGTTCTTGATTGTAAGCCTTCAAATCCGCTTCAACTTCGGAAATGAATTCATCGAACTCGTCGTCATTCTCAAACTTCATTTTTGAGAAACTCTTCAACGTGCGGGTTCCGAATGCTCCGGTGTCTTTCAGTATGGCTTCCAACTTAGCTTTCTGTTCGGATATTTTCTTTTCTCCTTCCAGTGCGGAAATCTTTCCGGTAAGCGTTTCGATGGTCTTCACCATACCTTTTGCCCATTCTGGAGTATCGTCTTCACTCTTCCCTTTGTTTGGTGGATTCTTTTTTGAACCAGTCTGACGCGTTCTTTGATCCGATATGTCTACATCGTCATCATTATCGTTATCGTCATCTGTTTCAGGGTGATTTTTCTTCCATTCGTCAAGCAAACGATTGGCTTGCGACTGGCCGAAAGTGAGGTAAGGAAGAACCGCATCAATCTGCTCGTCAATCTCTGCGTTTACATCCTCTTCGGAGGCATCATCTGCGGATTTCAGGTTATCGGCAATCTTGGCAGCAATACCCTGAAGCTCCTTTTTGTTGAACCCTAACGCCTTCGCTTTAAGTTTCAACCTTACAAAAACTTGCTGTTTTCTGTTCATTGTTACTAATTTTGGTTTATGAAATAGCCTGCGAGCAATACATGCAAGCAGGCTATCATAGGACACATTTTTGTAGCAATGAAAGTCTTTACGAAAGTCCTGTAACATGTAGCTTCACATGTTGGGACAAAGGTAAAAATAAAATAGCTGAAAAACAAACATTTTCTTTTATTTTTTTCGCCTCACTATGCAAATAAACAGGGTGAGGCGAACATTATATGCTTTCTTCTCAATACGAGAACTATTTTATTTCTCTCA
This sequence comes from uncultured Bacteroides sp., assembly GCF_947632445.1. Lineage (GTDB taxonomy): Bacteria > Bacteroidota > Bacteroidia > Bacteroidales > Bacteroidaceae > Bacteroides. The sequence continues at coordinate 26,057 of NZ_CANRPM010000006.1, forward strand.
TCTGAGAAGCTACTTTAACGGCTAATTGATATTGTGCGCTCTTTAAATATGAATTGAAGAACTCATATAAGATTACATCTGGATATGTATTCATCTCACCAAATCTCTCTACACTTACCTTTGACGGTGTATATCCCCTTTTCTTGCACAAAGCCGTGACTTGTCTCCCTAATTGAGGAAGGTCTTTTACGTAGATTGGGAGACCATTTCTTGAGACATAAGACGAAATAGTAGACCTACATCCATGATCAATTTTGTTCTTCTCCAGATTTTTTACTTTTTCTTCAAGCAGACTCTGTCTTCTTTCAATCTCATTGATTTTGTTTTCATACTCAACATTCAGTTGAGCCATTTGCATGATAAGCTCGGCTTGTGTCATGCGTGGATAGTTGTTCTGATTTTCATCCATTGCTACATTAATTTAGTTTGTTATTCAATATGTTTTGGATATGTAAAAATACAAATAAATATTTGAATAACAATGATTTAGCGATATTTTTTTTCGATGAAAACAATAATATTTTTGATTTAACTTTTATCTGAAAGCAGATGAAAAAGCAGAACAGATTTTTCAATTTAGCTTTAATGCAAGCAAATAACTATTATAACAGACAATCTTCTATAGTTTTACCAAATTGTCTCCGATGGATAAAGATCCTAATTTGAGAGCAAATCACAACTTGCAGAAATCATCTAAGAAGGATTAACGAGCAACTGACAAGCAGGGCAGCTACGGCAGCTATGGCAGCGATAATTCCAGATACCGCTGCAACCTTGCTCCAGTCAACGGGGTTACTTAGGCTTGGATTGTCATACAAATACAGCCCTCCTTTTTCGGTAAGCCTCGCAGATTCCACTCCACCGCCTTCTACAAATGCGCCATGAGCAAGACCCTTATCATGCAGGGAGAGGATGGCAAGCACATACTCATCCGACTTGACGGCTGTTTGCCCGTCCGTCAGACCGGCAGAAAGCATAAACAAAACTTTCTTTTCCGTTTTTGAAAGCCTGATACGTTCCATATTATCCATTATCTTTTATGAACGGGTTATTGCCGTTTTTTATAGAATCTCTTAACCATGTTTTCGCTAATATGCTATTCTTTGTCACCGTACTTTTCGATCCACGCATCCAATGCTTCATGGCTTGAAAAGTCGATTTGAGGGGTGCTTTTGCTGTTGTCGAAGAAAAGCCCGTCAAACAATTCTTCCAAAGTTGCCATTCTTGCCGTCATGTCGTTATCAACAAGCACGAATTGAGGATAACCGACACATGCCCCCTCCAGCTTCTTGTGCCAAACATGGAACGCCATATAACCTTTCCATTCCTTTTCAAACAGACAACGATTGAAGCCTATGGTTTTTGCATAGGCAAACGCTGCTTTTTGGTATTTCGCTATTTCCTTTTTCATGTTGTAAAGATAGTGCTATTTCCCGAACCTCTCAACTATCCCTCCAATAATTTCAGTATTAACCATGAGATTGTCCACACGGAGTATCATTATGTTTCTTGAAACATGTATCCTGTTATACCCATACACAAATCATACATTTCTGAGGCTGTTATTTTTATCAGAGTATATCTTAATTTCTCAAACAAAATCCGTATATTTGCATTATAAATAAAGACCTAAACATTATTTATACAATCCTTGAAGCAAATTAAGATGTTAATATGACAGACAAAGAATTTATAGAAAAAAAACGGCGTGAGATGAAAGAGGAATTGACCACCGAAATGCATGCAGAGTTATTGGATGGAGAAATATCAAGGTTTGACCTCTGTGTAATGGGTGTGTTCGCCCAAATTCGCAGAGGAGTTGCTAAAAATGTAGCCCTGAAAAGATACGGAATATCGGAAGAAGAATACGATGCAAATATCAATCGGGTACTATCTGAATAAATATTTCTCGAATATTTTTATCTGTTCTGCATCGTTCATATCTATTACTCCATACCAGCTTGAGTCAAGTAGCATGTCTTTTCCATATGTTTTTTCAGAGATCAGATTCATAGGAAATAATGTTTTTACATCATTCTTGGAATAGAAATTGCGCACCATGTCTTCTATCTCTTTTGTATGTTTTTTGTCTTTACGAGAAGTCTTGAAGTACGTAATTAAGTCATCCACATCCCTCTTCTCTGCAGCAAAACCATACTTAGCCCATGTATATCCACCTACATCAATATTTGCATGAACATTAATTTTTGCAATACCAGCCTTTTTGTATTCTTTGTAAAAACATGAAAGGACTTTTTTAGAAATACCTCTGCCTTGTAAATCTTTAGGTAAAATGAATAAACTATGTTGCACTTCCTTGTATTTGGAACTACCTGCAAAAAAACGGATTAAACGGAATTCTTCACCATTATGTTCACCTATGTAAGACAATTCTACATTTCCTCTCAAGTTGACCTCAATGCTTCGTTTGGTTATATTTATCTTATTTTCTTTAAATAAATCAGATAGTGTTTTATCTATTGATATTAAATCAACTCCACTGATTGCACTTTTATTGAACCCGGAAACAGTACTCTCTCCTTCAAAAGAAAACCCATTATTTTTCAACTGCTTTAATGTAGATTTGTCAAACTTGAATGGTTTTGTCGATACAGGAACTTGCTTCATTGACTTTCCATTAATGTATGACGGATTATCTTTGATAAAATACGGCAGTGTTCCTCTATCCTTAGCCTTTTCTATGCGGTAAGCATTTGTTCCCACCCACTGCTTGAAACTATCCGGCACATCCTTTACTTCATTTACACTTTTTGTAGAAACATCACTCCGTCCGTCCCACGCCCAAAACTCTTCTTCCGTTTTGAGGATTGGTATCTTGTAGCAACGGCACAGTGGGTGCCAACCAGTCCAAACAAAATCCTTCGGGTACTTTCCGGCAAGATGGTCGCAAATGTCGGAGAACGGCTCTCCGTTCAAGGTGTGATTCCCGCTCAATTTGATTTCATAGCCAACCACAAAATCCATTTGTTTCCAACGTTCGTTTTCGGCAGTTCGGTAAGCCATATTGATTTCAGATGCGGCCAAACGGATAGAACGGTATTCGCAGTCGAGTGCTGTGCTTGCTCTGCCAAATTTCTCTTTATAATCCTTTTGTAGTTGTGGGAAGTCGAGCAGGTATTTAGATATACGTTTGCTCAATGTGACGGCACTCATACCTTTTTCGATGGCGCAAGATATAGCATCCTCCAGCTCTTTTTTGTAAACGACAGACTGGTTCCATAGCTTTTCTGAAACATTAAAACCTTTATCTTTTCGGTTCTGGAAAGCTTTCAAAGCATCAGAGTTTGCTTGATATAAGACTTTGTATTTTTTCCCGTCAACTTTAGCATTGTAAGCCTTTAGAACTTTATTTGCCATCAAGTCTTGCGCCTCATTGCTGTTCTTCCATTCGTCACTGGTACCACGATAAATAACCGCTTCTATATCATCAACAAATCTTTTTTGTATTTCGTCTATTCTCCTGTTTGTTTCAGGATAGCCAGAGAAACTGAAAGGGTCTTCGCTAATGTCATCAATACCCAAGCTATCAACCAGCTTTGCGGCTTCCATATTCAGCGTGTCATAAACAGACTCAATAAGCGAAATATATTTAGCCAACCGTTTATTCAGTTCGTCGTACTTGTTCTTTTGGCTGGGTATTTTGGGTTTTGCCATCGTCTCTTTTCAAATCTGTCACATACATCCATGTTCAGGAACATGCTACGCTTCTGAAATGGACATTTGCACATGAAGTATTCACCATTCCTTCAACTTGAACTTTCATAATATTTAAGCCAGCAGTGTAAGCTTCGGCTTACACTGCTTTTACTTATTCTACAACTTGGCAGATAAGTTACCTATAAAATCAATTATTCTTCGGGACTATATGTACCGGTAATATCCGCAGTGCTTTCATCATCCAAATGTGCCTTACCTGAAATGACAGTTCCGGTAATGTTCAGCTCAATGGACGTGATTTTTGCACCATTTTTTCCGACATCTCCTTTTAAATTCTTGAAGTCGAAGTTGAGACTACCATCTTCCAATGATACTTCTACGCTCGGTACGCCTGCATTGGCATCCACGCTTGCCGTAGCTTTAGTGACAGTTTGACCACTGTTCCCGCCTTCCTGATATGCAATTACCATCTTAGCAGCCTTAACCTGTGTCTTGCTGATGATGCGTATCATCATGCCGACTGGTACATCGAGGTCAAACACGCGTTTATGTGAATCAAAATTTAACTTGTCGTAAGCAATAGGTTCCATATCTGGCATATGCCGGTACAGAATCAAGTCATCGACTGTACCGTTATCTACTTGGATAACACACTTACCTTCTGATACAAAGTCAGCTACATATAGCCCTTCTTTTTCAATAAATTCAATGTCTTTCATTTTTCTGTTTTTTTAGTCTGTGATTCTATCTTCAAATATATTGCTTATCCTGCTTTTGGAAGCCTCTGCATCTTCTTTCTGGATTTGCTCCAAAGTCTTTTCAGCGTCATTGGAATAGCCGGCCATTTCGATAGATTCAAGCTGACTGAAAATCGCTTTGCCTCCATTCCCTTTTTGCAGACGAGTAATCATGGCCGTTTCATCATTCTGTATAAATGGGGTAATGATGTGTTCTACCTCGACATTATCCACTTCTTTTTCCCAGGCTGTATTCATCATTTTCAGGAACTGCTTGATAACGCTGCATTCACGTTCAAAGAACTCAATCCAGGGGCCACTTTCGTCTCCTACTTTCAGATGGGCATCAGTCAGCAACATTTGTCTTGCGTCATAACCGATGCTACCAAGTGATTTCATGTTCTCAAACGATACATCTGGCATCTGTGACTGCATGAAGAATAACTTAAGCAATGTATCCACATGGTACTTTAAAGCCTCAATGGCTTGGTTCCAAGAGACGTAAGCAATATCCCCTCCGTTTTTAATCTGATAGACCCTGCGGCTTTCTCCCTTATTATCATTGCCAACCAAATCTCCGACTACCTTCAGTATAGGCGATGAATTGTAGGCGATCACATCGCTGTTTCGAGACAAGGTGTATTCAATTTCCTCCCGGATGTGCGAAAGTCCGTGATAGATGGGCTCAGGCCTGCAAGCATACGCACCGGGTATCTTGAGTAGCTTAACGGGTTCAGATGCCATAAGTTCCCAACCATTACCTGCCTGTTTCCACATGTAGTGACGATTTGCGGTGTAGGTTTCAAAATAGACTATTTCGACATCCTTCACCTTTTTCTTGTATTGGAATGACATAGCCAACATATCGCCAAGCTCATCAATCAGCGGATATAGCAATACTCCGTCCATCGGAGAGTATGTTTTGCACTTTAGTTTGTAATCGCTTTCGAAGCCATACAAGGTATTCTTCTTTTGGACAACATACCAGATAGTAAATATCTCACAGGAAGCGAAATAAGCCACACCACGTTTGATGTTCTCAGAATCAATACGCGCATACTTGTAGATGGCTTCGATAGCCTTGGCGATTTGTTGTCTGATCTCATAGCCTTTCGTGTTGTGATAAAAACGCTTAACAGGGATGGCGTACATGAATTCCGTCATTCGTTTGGTAAGCAACTTTTCAAGGCCAATGTAAATGCGAGAAGCTTTTTCGACAATGCCGTCGGACCGTTCCTTGTCTTTTCGGCTGCAATGGTCTTGAACAATATTATGCTTGGTAGGTTCATAGTCTGTTATCAACTTGTCCCATCTGGGTATGTCAATGCTCTTTTGTTTGAGGTCATTGATGATGTCAGTTGCGTTTCTTGACAGGTCGAGTATAGCGGTTATTGCGTCCATAAAATTTGTTTTAAGTACGGTATAGCTTCATACCGGTAATGAATGTTATTTCGATAGGAGTTTATCAATAAAGTAAATCTGCCCTTTTCCTGTTACTTTAGTGGTAGTAGTTACCAATACCACTCCATCAGGTTTTGTTATGGAAGTCTGTTTTAGCTCAAACAATCCAAGTTCCATTGATTTTTGGGTAGGCTGATTGTAGTATTGTCCTTTTGAACATAGATAGCCATTTTCTCTCATCCATGAAAAAAGTCTGTTTTGTCCGATAGATACTCCATTCTGCTGGAGTATTTTTGCCAGTTCGGCAACAAGGCATGATCGCTGGGAAGTTGAAACAGCATCGGCGAACAAGACTTTAGGCTTGTCTTTCTCAATCTTTTTCTGTTGTTCTTCAATTTGATTCGCCTGATTGGCTGCCAACAGCAACGCTTCGCTAAATGTGGATGGGATTTTGAATCCTCCATTTTTTACAGTGTTTTCGCATTCTATGAAATACTTTCTCGCTCTTTTCCCTTGTTCATTATTCTCTATCATTGAAAGCTCCTTGGCCATACTTATAGAAAGAGCGTACTCTATTCTCGTGGTAGCACCTATTTCTCGCTCCACAATTTCGGGGAATGATTGAAAATCAACTCTTTCAATGAAATCATACTTGTCAATTCTGTCCTTAATCCATGTGGAGAAATCTCTTTTACTACATAAGAAGCAATGTAGGTCACGTGCATTTACAGCTTTTTTGCCATTAGTTTCTTTAATTGGAATTAACTCGTCCATAACATTGTTCCGTACTCCTTCATACGGTGATTGGGTTATGGTGCAAAGTTAATAAATATGTTTGAAAATCATCACAATTAAATAATAAAAAACGTAACTACAGAATGTAATCACGCTGATATTAAAAGTCAGTGATTTAAATTACAAACCAAACATAGCAAGATGTTCTTTCGTTTCATTAGGGCTGTTTTTCAAAGTTGAACTTGTATGTCAAGTTTTCCCCCAAGTCCTTTCGTTACAATGTCATAAAGCGTGGAGAGAGTAAGGTTACTTTCCTCCATTTCAACTTTAGAGATAAAAGACCGTTCTTTCCCTATTTTCTCTGCAAGCTCGCTTTGTGTCATTTTTTTTTGCTTCACGTGCGTTACAGACTATTTGTCCTACGCAATAAGCATAAGCCTCCTTGTGAAATTCCTCACGCTCGGGAGACCCTATTTTGCCATACTTCTCGTCAAGTATGGCGTCAAAGCTGCCAATGTTATTTTTTTCTGCATAATATTCTTTTTTAAGTTCCAATGCTTTTTTAATTTCACTTTCCGGCGTCTTTTGCGTTTTCTTCTGAAACCCGTTGAACAGCATCACGATGTTGCCTTCATCGAATAAAAAGAATGCACAGTAAATATTACCGTCGTAAGACGATCTAATTTCATAAATGCCGTCACGGATAAATTTTACAAACTTCTCACTTATCCGTTCCTGTATTTTGAGCAACTTATCTTCTTTCATCAAAGAAGAAAAATCAGACTGATGCTAGTTCGCATCCGATAGAGTGGATTGTATGCAATATCTCATCGAAACGCTCTTTTGATGGTTTTTTTGTACCATTGGCGTATGCAGCAAGCAAGCTTTGCTGAATCCCCATACGCCTTGCTATTGCCGACAGGTTCAGTTCTGGATGTGAAAGCAGTATCTTTGATATTCCTGTTGGTTCGGGGTCGTCATATTCAAAACTTTCAAAAGAAACATCCTCGTCCAATTTTTCCCAACGTATTCCGAAAGCGTTTATCTCGTATTCGTTGCGTTCTTTGTCTGATGCTGACAATAAACGGCGATAATATAACAGAGACTGCCATAAAGTACGCCCGTCATCAGTTAATCCGTAAATGCGGTTGTCTTCAAACCAAATTTTCGTTATTTTCATTATGCGGCAGTTCCTATTTCATACAAGAATTCAGGAGCCAAATCCGCCCCATTAGCCCATTCTATTGTGACATGTGTCAATCCGTATTGGATGAATTTATCCTTATCCAGCAATTCCCCAAACACTTCTCCTGTAAGGTATGGTTTTAAATCAACCTTTTTTTTGCTTCCGTCACTGAAAGTTACAAGAAGCTCATAATCTCTGATATAATCTACATCTACTACTCGTAACATAAGCGTTTATTTTAAAGGTTCTATGTTATCAATCTTATCGCCTCTTTGGGCTTTTTCCCATAAAGAAAGGATTTCAGCCTCGTGCAAATCCATCCATTGATTGACTTTGGCTATTACCTTTGCCGGAGCTTGTCCGTCCACAATCCTATCCAATACGCTGATGGAACATTCATAGTTTCCATAGGTGAAATGAATATGCGGAGGATTATGGTCTCTCCAATACAAACTGATTATTATTCCAAAAAATCGGCATATTTCCGGCATGATAGTTCTTTTTTTGTTTTGCCATACAAAGATAGGATATAAATTTATATCCTACAAATATTTTCCCGCTTTTTCTTTGCCGTTCCAAAAAATATTCTTCCCTTTGCGGTGTTCAACATATCATCAGTAAATGCAGGTCGTGAACTTGCATACGTGCAGGTTATTTTTATGACCTCACTTAAAATATTAGGTGCTATCGTACCCCCGTGTGAAGTATTAATGTACTCACAGCATTTTCGAGATGTGTTGAACAGCGGGAAAGGCGATGGCACTTTTTAATTTTAAGTAGATGCAGGGCAACCACATCGGGCACTACTTGATTCTTTTCTTTCATAATTTCTTCATTTTGCAAATTTATAAAATAAAAAAATACGGAACTCGCTTTGAATCCCGTATTTCTATTTACACAAAATATTTTATAGCTCTAAAACAGAAATGCACCGACTTTCACAAGCCAGTACATCTAAATGATGAGCAATGAATAATCATAAAACATCTTTGAGTATTTCTCCTTCATTAATAGGCGTGTAATCTTTAGGATAAAATGTATTGGCCAGCGCATCTCCCCAGTCAGGAGAACGTTTTATGCGTTCCTTGATTTTGTCTTTAGGTTCAATGATGATGCTGCCATTACTTTGGAACTTCCAGTGTATTTCGGTCAATTCCTCCATGAGTTTATCACAGGGTGGAATAGCAGCACCAAACCCATTTTTGGGATTTAACCAATCACGAACAGCCCAGAATAGATACGCTCTCATATTAGCAAAGGTATATTGTCCGGTAATGTCATTCAACCCGGATGCACTTTCCGAGAACTTGCAAGAGTAAACATTTGCGTAGTTCAGTTCTTCAAGTCTTGAAAACACTCCGGCTCCTTCGCCGATAGTATCAACAAAAGCTTTTGTATCTTTATTCTTAACATATTGTATAACCATTCCTACAACGTGCATATGGTCGGCACGACCGGAGGACTGGTGAACTTCAAACTTTGGTATGTAGTTACCGTATCGTGGGCATAAAACACTATCATCACGCCCCATACCTGCGACATCGACACCAAGGCGGCAGGACTTAACAGGGATGAAATTTTCATCTTCAAGTTTTTTCCATCTTTCATTGGCGATTTCAACCCATTCGTATGGTATCAAGACATTTTCCGCAACTTTGGGGAACATACCAAGTACCTTTACACGAAATAGGTCATTTGGCCTATACAGTCGATCTTCCCATTTGAAGTCACCTTGCCCTTCGTCGAAATCGTTCGATTGTATGGGGGAGCACCATGTTTCAACTTTGTCCTTCACCCATTCATAGTTAACTTGGCCAGGTATCACTTCTTTTTTTGATACGACATTTTCAGCATTAAGAGAGTTCAATCTAAATTTAGAAAATCGCTCGGATTTCATGGCACGAGCAGCATATCCCGTTGTGATGTTTGGATTGAATACTATAAGCAGCCGTGAGTTACCTTGCAGGTTGCCTTCAATGGCATTATAGATGATTTCAGATACACCTGAAGCCTCAGTTACTGCGAACATCGTGTTTACGGCATGAAAACCGGACCAAGCTTCTGTTGCGCTATCATCTGCCTTAAATCCTGTTAGAAACCATTCTTCATATTGTGTTCGAATATCATCTCCAACCAAACGACCGGGAAGCACTTCGGCGTTTCTCAACAACCTTCGTACTTCTGGTGTCATAATATTATGGACTTGTCTTCCGGTTGGAGCGGTCATAGCTACCTTAGTGTTTTTAGTTAGTTTACCAGTGTTGTCAAATCTTGGTGTAAGGTAAAAAAAACACAAACAAGCGCAAGCAGACACAAAATCTTTGCCACGTGCAGTTCCTGAAGCAACTGCTGTCATTGGATTAAATTGTACAGATGAAATGATATTCTGTTGTTCCTGATCCAGCCTTGCTTTTAAAACATCACGCACAAATTTATTCCAATCTGCACGCCATAATTTCATATATAGCTTTGCCTTTTCTACGTTTTTCATCAATCTTCAGGGTCATCAGGCAGCTCCTGCATCAATTGCTCAAATGGATTGACATTGACATCCTGTTCAACTCGCTCTACATAACCACGTTTCTTTCCCTTGGTTTTCAAGTAGAATATGATAGCAGTTAAATCATCATTGTTAATTGCAGAAAATAATTTTGATTCTACAATATCAATGGTTTCCTCTTCAATCTCTTCAGCACGTTCCTTGAACTTAGGATCGTTATCTCTCCATTTATAGTAGCAAGACCTTGTAATGCCTACCTGCTGACAGGCATAAGAGACAATCCCATGACTTTTACGGAAATATTCCAGGAACATTTCTTGCCTTTGTTTCTTCTTCATATCGTATATACTTTACGCAATTAATCCTCCAAACAAAATGTAGTGGAGGATGAATTGCAGGATTAATCAAATAAACTCTGCTGCACGGCACCAGAATCAAGTTCCTTCATTTGTTGCTCTGATGGCATTGGCGCAACATTGTTTTTATCGTAAAAGCCGTTCTCCTCGCAATAGAAGAACCGGCTCCAGTCAAGTCTATCGTAATACCCTTCCACATATGGATAAAGCGCATTCTGTTCATCACGTATCATATCAGCCTTGGTTTTACCGGCACGTTTGCCCTGCCATGTATGGCAGTCATACACGTAATCCGGTATTCTGTCAAAGTTTCGTTCACATTCGGCCAAATCAAGCGTTTCACGACAATTCAAAAGGTTGCAGGCAAACCAGTCTGCATCACGGTTCTTTCGAGCCCGAAGAAGAATTGTAACCGCACGGGCAATGAACAACGGCTGCGGATTCATATCATCAGCTTTGCGCAGAGCGACAAGCTCATGCGTTACGCAATCCCAACAATCTTCTGCTGAGATAATCATCAGTCTGTTCCAAAGATGCTTCCGGTATCTCACCATTAACTGGCAGGCAGCATAACCGGCATAAGCATCATGTCCTCTACGGATAGCCTTCTGCAATAACGAAAGCATTTCGAACATATTGTGTCCGTTCTGTGTCAATAATTGTGGTTTCATTTTCACCTATTTACTTGTTAAATTTGAGTTATCTTTGGATAGTTAAAGATACAAATAAATAACTGTAGTGCAATGGATTATAATCTGTATTTTTTGGGTAAATTCCGATTATAACTAAGATTTAACTATCCGAAACTATAGCCAAATCAGAACACAATATCTTTCATTTGAACCACGTTCCTGCATCCATAAGTAATGAAGTTGTTTGTCGTGTTATATGAATACGCTCCGATATTCCGTATAAGAATCTTATCGCCAATGTTAGCAGGGCCGTTATATTCACGTATCAGATAATCAATCTCAACACATGAGCATCCGAAAACTACCGCATTCTCTACATGATTGCTATTCTTGCCGTAATGTGCATACGACGGACTCTTACAAATACAAGACGCACCAACATCTTCTCGCTTGGTGTCAAGCACGATGAATGTCTTTCCTTGTACTTGCTTCACTCCGATAATAGTAGCCAACAAGTGCATGGCATTCGATACGACAGGCGTTCCATCTTCGGTTATGAGTGTTTTTTCTGCATTCGGATATGCCTCGGCCATTTCAAATCCGATAGCTTCGGCATATTCTTCAAAACTGGGTACATACTCATTGAACTGTTCTTTAAAAGAATCATCCATACGACCAAACATATTTCCTCCGATATCAATGATAGTAGCACCAAGAACGTCTGCAAACTTTATCATCATCTTCACCCGTTTCCTAAAATATTCCAGACTACGTGCTTGGCTGATGTGGCAATGTACGGACTTGATTGTGACGAATGGGAAGTTATCTTTATTCAAAAGGAAATTAAAATCTTCTCCAGAAGTATCAAATCCAAATCTGGATATGATACCATTCCCAATATCAAAGTTCAGTCGTACACCAAGCTCTATCCGTCGTTGCTTGGCATTGGTCCAATCAACGAAATTCTTGAACTCATCAATATTCTCGATATTCACAATTCCACCATTCAGAGAAACATTCAATTTATTGGCAAAATCTGGTATCACCCCATTGTAGATGATATTCTCGTCACGGACACCAAGCTCTTTTGCATAATGATACTCTTTGGGAGATACAACTTCGGCGTACTCTCCAAGTTTATCTACAGCCAGACAGAAGTCTTTGTGGTAGTTCGTTTTATAACTGTACCCCATGTGATAGTTGGGATAGTATTTATTTACCGCTTTTCTAAAATCGGTGATATTGCCTTTAAATGCCTTTATGTCGCATATATAGGCAGGAGTTTGAATTTCTCTAACGTTTAACATTTATCTTAGCTTGGTTTTTCTTAAAATCATAATCAAAATATTTTCCCCACTTATTTTTCATTGCAAGCCTGAACTGGAAGTTCACTTTAGAATCGACGGTTGTCCCTCCACTATTTACATCCTTTACGCTCATTGAGTGGAAATATCGAGGTTGCAATATGATACGGTTCATCAGCAATTCCTGCATCATCATATCAATATCAGACGTAGCAAAATCTTTTGGGTCAAATTTCGCCTTGAAAGCCTTCTTGTTAATCCATCTAATACCACCGGGCATCCCTTTGAAACAGAACTCTTGTGTGTAGTTGTAAAGTGCAAATTGAGGGTTATCACATGCAAATCCCAGGTTCAGATCCACAAGAAGCTGGGCGATGCGTTCAATTTCAGATGTGGCAATTTCTCGATAATTCTTAAATTGGGTCTTAATGTTTGTTGTGTCATCAAGCCTATACGTGAAGTTCTTTATATCATCGTCGGCAATAAAAATCACATCTTCCGGAGTGTTTTCGATAATCCAATACAGCGTTGTCATAAAACTCCATACAATGGTACCGTCTTTCAGCGTGGCCCCTTGTGGGATGACAAGAAGTTCTTTTACTCCGGCGTTCCTATACGCTTCCTCTTCCTTCCATCGCACAACATAAGTACAATACTCAAGCAAATCTTGCGTAAGTATTCTGTCAGGTCGCTGGTAGGACATGCAGTAGATGTTAAATGAAATATCTTGTTTCAAAATACTTCTTCATTTTAAATCCGACATTGATTTCCTTCTGGTCATTCTCATAGTCATATCCAAGTAACTGCTTACACCGTAGATAAAACATGTTACAACCGGCATTGCTTACAAAGTTGAGAGAAGCATTCACCCGTGGATTGATTTCAAGCAAGGTGACCTTTCCATCATCTCCAAGAATGAAGTCGAAGCATGCGTTACCGTCAATGCCAAGTTTCTCGCAGATCGTTTTTGCAATATCATAGGCCTGTTCGTTAGGCATAATTTCGGCATACATCATAGATCCAAATTCAAGAACATATCCGACATATCCACAGATATGGGTGACACGTCCTTTGTCGGCCAATACGCTTACGGAATAATCAAGGCCATTCTTGTATTCCTGAACAATGACATCATGGTCTTTTTTATCTACAATCTGGCAAAGCTGCCCAAATGATATATAGTGCTTTTTTCCAAAACGATGAAAAAGATTCACATCTAAACTTTTCTCATCGTCAATAACAGCAAAGCCACGACCGCCACACATATTTGCAACCTTGCAGCACATTTTATTATCAACAGTTCTTCGGAATCTGTATAGTTGACTTTGATACTTTGCAATTATCTGTTTGGGCATATACTTCCCAAACATCTTATGAAGCGCAATCTTGTCATTAGCAATCTTCATAGAGTCAGGAGAAGTCACAGATATGTGGATCCCATATTTTTCAAACTCATCCTTGTGGTCAGCCATAGCATCCAAGTCTATTGATGTGGTAGGAAACACAACATCAATACTCAACTTCTTACACAATTCAAGCAGTGTTGGAAAGTAACTTTCATCAGAAACTTTCGGAACGACAAAAGCCCCATCACATTCTCCTTCTTTTGGCAAATCCCATTCAACAGAGTTCACACAATACACATTGACATGTGCTCCATCGTAATTGTTCTTCAGGCAGTCTATCATGTTTTTTACATGGATATTACTGCACGTAATAAGTACGTTAATAGGCATCATATCTATTTTTCTTTTACAATTTTAGCTTTCATTTCATCGTACCAGATAGCACGAGCTTTTATCTTTCGTTCACCGTTCTTTGTTTTGGCAACAATCACTTTCTTGTCATCAATACCAAGTACTCTTGTGAGATTAAGGTAATCTATTTCGTTGCGGCAAACAATCATCACATAATCATACTTTTCGTATCTGATAAGTTCCATTTCCTTAATCTTCACATCAGTTGCAGGGTCAATCTGTGGAAGTTCAAACCCAAGGTTGAGGTTCAGTTCTGCTGTCCAATCTGCAAGCATATCAACATCCCATTCGCCAGAATGCGTGTTTGCCTTTATGTTTATAGCTTTAAGTTCAGTCTGGGTATATCCTATCAGTCTCTTGCAAAGCACGGTAGCATTTTCTCCCTTGCTTGCTTTTAGGGCATCAACACGCTGGTGCCCAGAGATGATATTATTGTGTTCATCGACAACAATTATACCGAAATCACCAAACTGTTCCAGCGACTCCTGTAGCTCCTTTGCCTTCTTTTTGGTAATCTTCCTTGGATTGCCAATATCATCTTTCAATTCAGAAAGAGGTATTTCGATTACTTCAATACTTTTTCCCATCCTGTTTTTGTCATTTCAAGTCGTTCAACTTCAGGTTTTATAAAACTGCTACCGACACGCACAAAATGCTTGTTGATGGCATTTCGATATGAAGCAACATTTCTTGGATTGATGTAGATATACACCAAGTCAAGTCTTAGACACTCATACGCATACCGTAAAGCAAGAAGCGTTGCCTTACTCGTGATGCCGAGTCCAAATAAATCTTGTCGCATGATGCAATAACTTAATTCAGCGGCTCCGTATGCAACGTTCTTCAACGCTACATATCCAGCAAATTCATTGTCGGCCAGAATAGCAAACATTGGATTTTTAGGATCAATGGCTGCATTCTTAAGATATTCTGTTTCACTTTCCAGTGTTGCAGGTACCGGGGCATCGCTTTCCATATATTCCCAAAGGTCTGGATTATTACGAAGGTGCCAACTAAACTTTGCGAAATGTCCGTCTATAGGCGTAATCTCTACATTCATACAAATTTTTCAATTATATCGTTCATACTATAATACTTGTATTCTGCCAACCGTCCACCAAAAATGACATTTGGTTCTTTATCGGCAAGCTCTTTATATCTGGAGTATTTCGACAGGTTTTCTTCTGTTGGTATTGGATAGGATGGGGGTATTTCGTCGTTGTAATCGCATGGAATTTCTATTGAAACGACAGTCCCTTTGCAGTTTGTTTTGAGGAAATGCTTATGCTCAATGACCCTCGTCCACGGAGTAGAAGCATCAGTATAGTTTACGACCGCATTGCCTTGATAATTATCTGTTTCCGGCAAAAAGCATTCATTGAATTTTACGGAACGATAATCCAACTTACCAAAACGATAATTGTAGAATCTGTCTATCTGACCGGTATATACCATTTCTCTTGCAAGTGATTTATAGAAATCAATCCGTTCAAAGAAATCGGCATTTAAAGAAATATCGCTACCTGACAGAAGTTTTGTAATAAACTCGGTATAACCGCATTCAGGTATGCCTTGATATCTTTCGTTGAAATAATTGTTGTCAAACGTGTAACGTATAGGAATACGTTTCATAATAGATGCAGGAAGTTCTTTGCATTTCTTGCTCCATTGCTTTTCTGTATACTCCTTGATGAACATATCATATATCATCTTACCGACAGTGGAAAGGCAATATTCTTCCAGATTTTTTGGATGACTAAAACAAACCTTGTCCTTTTCTATGGCTTCCATAGCATCTATGGGAGTGGCGGCCCCAAAAATCTGGTTGAACGTATTCATATTGAACGGCAGGTTATAGACATTCCCATGATAATTGGCGAGAGGAGAATTTACGAACTGGACAAATTCACAGATGCCATTCACGAAATCCCAGACTTTTCTCGAATTTGTTCTGAATATATGGGCACCGAACTTATGTACTTCAATGCCATGTATGTTTTCAGTATAACAATAACCACCTACGTGGCTACTCTTATCTATAACAAGACATTTTTTGCCATGTTTAGTTGCAATATATGCAAACATAGATCCATATAATCCGGCTCCAACTATGAGATAGTCATACTTAGGTGTTGTCATACTGCTTTCGGTTATGTATCACTTCATACATTATTTGTGCTAATTCCAGCGTAGAATACTCTACGCCGTAAAGCACTTACTCAATCAATGGCAATTACTAAATTGGGAGACAACCCAATTCCATCCATTTTTGCCGTAAAATTACTATAAAATGACTGAAAAACAAACATTATTGAATAAAAAATCAATATTCAATGTATATTTCGAGTAATTGTGTATAATACGGATTTTATACATCATCTATTTGCCCAATATGTTTTAAACCCTAATTTACTGGTTCCCCATCTTTTTAAATAGGAGTTCAATCGTTTCTCAAACCTTTCTTTTCCGAACATGATTCCGTCAATAATCCTTTTACGTGTATCATCATTAACAGGTTCGCCATCATGGTAATCAATATAGGCTCTATTTCGTTCAAACGATACAAATCCTTTATTGGCTCTTTTGACCTCATTCTCAAAACTGTTGATGTTACGGCTCAAGAAATAGTTCTTCTTGCTTTCTTCATTTGCAACAACTTGTAGGTAATATTCGTAGTCCGGGCCTTCATCTTCAAACCAAAAGCTATTTTCTATTCTCGGTTTTTCAATCAGGTAATAAAACGGATTGCCATCCTTTTCTATTTTCACAGCGCCTTCATACTCTTTGGAGTAATATCCGCAGTCATTGATAAGTTTACAATATTCAGCAAGTGCATTCTTGTATTCATTCGTTTTAATATCTATTTCAGATTTCGAAATTGAATGTTCGGCACACCCATTAATTAGCTTACGTACTTCCTCTTCAGATTTCTTGCTGAATATCCATCCGGCACCATCTCTTAGTCGGGGATTAAACCTTCCACCCAGTGCTTTCAACTTATCTTTAATGGATTTTGTATTTCCGTACACGGCTATGGCTTTTTCTGAATAATCGACGATACGAATATCATTCACGGATGCAGATATTTCTTTAAGGCTTTCTTTATATGCAGTTATCACATCCTCAAAGTCTTGTCTGCTGAATGCTTCCGGAAAGCTAATGCCGTCAGGCATGTATTTTGTGTCTTGACACATAAATTCTGGATCTAACTCGTCCTTATGTAACTCGTGGCAAGCTGACAGGAAATCATCATAACTTGCATACTTTGTTAAATCCATCCAGGCTCCATATAATGAACCGTTGTTGTACTTTGCATACGTTCCGATGTATGCACCGGGCGTTTTACTTGTTGTCTCCATTGCTATATTTTAAAGTGATTCCAAAATTTTCATATTGTTTTTATCTTGGCTAATTATAAACCTGTAAACCCAAGCTGCATCTGAAAACTCATTTCTGTATTTCAAACCGAGTTCTTGCAGTTTAACGGCAACTTCGTTTGCTGCCATTTTGTACCCACCTAAAGTGTGAACTCCAATCCCATACGAAGCAGGATAAATAGAGATCGAATATTCAAACGCTTCTCGGAGATATTGCGACAAATTCTTATAACTTGATTCTTTGTCAATCTTAGAAAGCACCCATTCAACCGTAACTTCTTTCTCTTTTGGAGTCTTCACATCTTTAATTTTGAGATCATCATTTGTCTCGAGTACAACAACTAAATTTTCAGCTTGTCTGTAAGACAATCCTTTATTCGTTGTCTTATATCCTTTACGTCCCCAAACATTATAACCAAGTTCTTCCAATTTCTTAATTGTTTCTTTACTAATATTCATTACTCTTTATTATTACTTGTTATTAATTGGCGTTATTTTGGATATGTAAAGATAGCGATAATTTATTGATATCCAATAAATTAAACGCTTTATTTTCGGCATAAAATACAGAAAGACAAAGATTTAACTTTTACTTACAGATACAAAAAAGGCAGAATAGAATTCTCCATCCTGCCTTAATACAACAAATATTCTATGAATATAAGAGTACTAAACAAATGTAGGCGTAAACTCAATACCCAGCGCACGTGCGATACGGAAGAAACTCGACAGCTGTATGTCCGCTTCTCCCTTTTCCACACGGGCGATATAGCTCTGTTCCTTACCGATTTTCTGCGCCAGTTGTTTTTGGGTTAACTTTAGCTCCTTACGGCGTTCACGAAGTATATCACCATAATACCATGCCATTGCCTTCTCATTAAATTTTGCACGGGTAGCTGTGCCATTCTCCCCATACTTTTCATCAAGTTGCCGGTTGGTTGTTTTGAGCTTGGCTAATTTCTTCTCATCTAACTGTATCATAATTCTAAATCTTTTAAAATTCGTATTGCTTTGGCTATTTGCTTGTTATAGTCCTTTGTGGATTTCTTTAAGAATCCGTTAAGCAGAATTATTTTTGTGGACAAAATGACATTACTGTTGTCAATTGCAAATAACACTGTTCTGTACTCATTAGAACCAACTGATACACGCATTTCATACAAGTCTGTCCCTTCCAAATGCTTTACATATTTTACAGGCAAGGCATATACAGTTTGTACAAGCTCGAATGTGTACTCAAATTTGTCCTTCACCCTTGCATTCAGACCATTGTAGAACTCTTCAAATTCTTTAGTCTTGTAGATGGTTCTTATATCAGTGGTTTTGCTTTCTATTGATTCCATGATGCAAATATAACTAATTAGTTATAATATAACAAACTTTACGCTCAATTTTGCATTAAACTTTTTCATTGCTTAGTCCTCCACAAATTCATCTTCATGTACAAAGATGTGTTTACCACTTCCGCAAATCTCGACTTCCCATTTATCACCCAAGCATTCAATCAGGATGATGTTGCGATAGCCTTTATAAGGCTCTTTTAATGTTGCTGTTCTCATTGCTCCTAATTTTAAAAATGTGGATCTATATAGTGCATTTGATAATGCAGCATAAGTAGAACTCCGTCTTTATAAGCCTGTCCTTCTTGAACCCAGCGTCCATTACTCCTTTTTGTAAATACTTTCGGCTCTCCTTCCAGTTCTGGAAGAATTTTATACTCGCCTGCATAATAATCAATGCACTTTGTCCGATTGAAAGTGACCTCAATCTTACACGGAGAAACAATTTTAGTTACAGTCGCTGCACGTTTGTCTGAGTAATAACATATTGTACAGCCAAGGCCAACTTCTGGAATAAGATTTTTAATTGCTTCCCGTTTTTCTTTCTCCTTTTTATCATACCAATCTGACATCTTAATGTCTCCACCGGGATATTTACGATTCTCTATTTCGTGAAGGATTGCAAAACTTTCTTTGCTTGTTAATCTACCTGATTCTTTCATTGCTAAAATACTTTTTTATGATTATTTCTTTTGATTTCGTTATCATGGAATCAGTATCAATTCCGATTTGCAGGTAGAACTGGTTGTTCCCAGCAAGGCTTTCGCTTGCGATTTGCAGGGTTCTTTGTTCTTCTTTAGTAAAACCAATCCGGAATGTCCGAAAGATAGCAAGCGCTTCTTTCAGGTATCCAGATTGAAATAATTTCACTGCTTTCTCTGTTTTCGTTCTCATTCTCTGATATTTAATTATGTAACTTTGTATATGTAAATATACATATAATATATTGAATAACAAAGAGTTATAGCATTTATTTTCAGAGAAAATCACAATTAAATTTCAAGAATTTGCTTGTAAAACTAAGAGTTCTTATTCCCCATCTTTCCATCTTCAGGATAGCGTTTGGCTATGGCTGCCAATCTCACCACCATTAAAGTTTTCGCCACATCTCAAACATTCCCACGTATATTTCGGATTTCTACTTGGCACTAACCAATTTCCACATTTGGGGCAAAACGGGAGCAGCCCCTTTACAAAACCTACCTCAATACCAAACTCTCCATTGTGGAATCTTACATCATTGGCATTATCACACGCTGCTTCACTATCATCATCATATAATCTGAATACTTCTATATTTGATGAGAACAGCTGGTAAGTCGCTTCCTTGTTGATAACCAGCCATACAAATCCGTCTTTACAAACTTTTGTTTTCATTTCATCAATCTCCTATCTTCACCTATGCTTTCGGCATAGATACCTTTGTTTATCTCTACATTCCTACCTGTTTCATATCCATTGGCGGCGGAGATGTCATCCACGTTCTGACTGCTTTTATGGGGCTTCCCAATTTTCTCATCTTTCAAAAAATAATCAATCTCTGTACGTGTACTCAGGGTAAGTGCAGTGATGTCGCATTCCTGTTTTAGTTGCTGTTCCTCAGATCGGAACTTGTCGTTTAGGCCAGATACGCATCCGCAGAGATAGGAGCGGAGGTACATGGCAATGCTTTGTGGTCTACGTCCGAACTTGAACAGGCAGTCATGCCGATATGAAGGATATTCTTTCTTACCAATTTGGTAGAACCTGTTGGAGAGAAAGGAAACAAGATATAGAACGACTTCCACATTCTTCTTACGCCCGACAATTTGGAACTTGTCACGGCTCATGCGCCCATTGTCTTTTCTTGTTGATACGACAAGCGGACGACACATGTTGTATTTGCATACTACTCCGATTAGACTTTGATACCATATACCACTGCTAATTTCTGGTTTAAATGGTATTTCTTCGGCCACAACAGGATTTTCAATCCTTTCCTGTGTTGGGATGTCTGTCTCTGACAAGTTATAAGCTATCAAAAGACGGGTGATGCCGGCTGCTGCTGCGAAGGCCTCTCCTTCATTACCAAGCGAAAGCGCAGACTCTTTCAGGTTCATCAGCTTGCGAAGCTTTTCTAAGATTTTGTCTTTATTCGTCATTGCTACTATATTTGAGTTTATAATAATCCTTCGTCACGCATGGAAACATATCCATTTTCACAGATTACAATACTGTCGCACAGCTTAATACCAAGAGTGTTCAAACCACTGCTGACCTGTTTGGCCATTCGTGTATCATTATTGGAAAAAGTAAGGTTCCCAGACGGATGATTGTGTATCAAAATTACGGAAGCTGCCAAGGATTCTACTGCATACTTTGCTATCAATCTTACATCCACTATGGTAGAACTAACACCGCCTTGGGAAATTTTTGCATATCCAATGGCGATGTTTGCTTGGTTCATCAGGATAATAAACGAACTTTCGTAAATGGAAATATCATCAAAATAGAATTGACGGGCAAAGTCTGCCGAATCTTGCGATGAGTAAATTTTTGTAATAGGGAATTTTTGTTTTTCTGCTTTAAGGCTATATTCTACTGCATTCCTTTTCATTGCTCTTATTTTTAATTGGTTTTTAGTATAGTAAAGATACTGATTATCAGCGAACTAGCAAAATATTTGCACGATTATTTTAAGCATAAAATACTTATAATCAAAGATTTAACTTTTACTCACTATTGACGGAAACCGACAACATCACAATAGCTTGTATGAACTCGATATATCCGTGTTCGTTATCTCTTTCACTCATCATCTTTCTTCATACAGTCAAGTAGTTTAAAATACTCTTCCAAAAACTTCTTTGCGTCTATCGCCTGTTCGGAAAACAGACCGCCCGTAATTCTGCTTTCGTACTCTTCTATGTTGTTATCGCAAAACAGTTGCGCGAACATAGAATTGTATGCGCTGCCGTTGTGTATTCGGTATAATTTCCCGTTTTTATGATTATCCAAATAGTATTGATAGTTTTTTATTATCGCACGAAGCATTTTCGGATATTGCATGAATTGCTCTACTATTTCAGGCCCTATAAATATAGCCACTATGTATTTTGCGCCATCTATCGGTTTGTCCAAGTAGGGCTTTATACTCTCGTCGTTTATCGGCGTTCCGTTCCGTAGTATGATATATTGCATTGAACTGCGTAAACTTCCGGTATTATCTTTATATGTTTTTCCGTCGTATTGCAACACCTTTCTGATAAGTTTAAAATACGATTCTGTCGATTCCTTTATTCTACTGTAAACCAAACCTTCGGTAATTTTAATCTTGTTAATCTTGTATTCTATTTTCATCGTCAGTTTTCCTTTCTTCCTCGTTTCAGATATAAGATAATCAGCACATTCAATGCTCCACCGTGCTAACGTATCACAACTTGCATCTACGCCCTGATTCTAAATCTTCATCAATAAGCCGCTTTGTATCGCGCAAACTACTTGAATGCGCAAAGCCGCAACCGCTTTCGTCCACCGCTTCCCATACCCTCCGCCAACTGCTTATGCGGTACGCTTCATTCGGGTAGCAAGTGATTTTGAAACCTCGATATAAATAATGACCTTTTGATATTCTTTTTGCTTTCATAGCCTTTTCCCTAATTTGATAATAAACACCTCTTCATTCTCCGGCGCACCCCATTCCGGCTTGCCTTTACCGATTGTTATTCCTTTGCACTCAAATGTCATTGTGCGCTTCGTATATCCGTATGAAAAACGGACTGCATCGTACTTTTTGAACTCACGAAAATAACAATCCGTACAATCGTCGCTGAATACTTGATTCCCGTCAATATCCGTCAAGCAAAACCTTGTGCATGCAAAAATCCTGTTCCGCCAATAAGGCTTAATCTCTCTGTATTCCTCCGTCTTCCTGCCGGATTCTATCATTTCGTACCACTCCTTTTTGAGCGGCAGGTAAAGTGTTTTCATTGCCGACCTCCTTCTATAGCTTCGGGGTTATCGTGGATATTACCGACCACACGCAGGTTGTGCTGCCGGCATCTGATGATATCGTGCAGCATCTCGCGGTCATCCATCGTCGTGAACCTATTGACAACAACCGTTCGTTGCTCGTCCACCTTGAACTCCACATACCCCTCCTCGAAGAATCCCGTGCCGTCCATGCGGTGGCGCAGCCATTTTACCCGGTCACCCTCGTAAATCTCCAGACCTTCCATATCCGTCAGGCCCGTGAACTGGCCCAAAGTCTCCGGCACAACCTTTACCACATCGAGGTTTTTGTCTTCGAGCCATACCCCGTCACCATCTTGAATGAGCGTATAGCTGCCGATTATCCATTCGCCGTTGTCGAGGCGCCTGCCTCTGAATTTGATTTCTCTTTTCATTTCCGTAGAATATAAAAGTCACACCACAAATCAATGAACTGCTTGCCACAGTATATCGCAAGCTCTCGCGTTTTCAAAGCATGGCGAGAGCCGAAATCCGCAAGCGAGTGCGACCAAGCGCGATTCGAGACCGCAGAAGCGAGGCCGCAGGTCGCGCCGTCGACCGCATCACCGCCCCACAGAACCAGATTCTTACGCTCTTCTTCATCCATTCTGTCAATATCTTCCTGAGTGTATAGCCTAAACCAAGGATAGCATCTGTATTCGTCATTAGTAAATTTAGGCTCCCAGCCTTCATTCAATGCAGCGCAAATTATTCTAAGTTTTAAATAAGCTGAAATGTCAGGACAATCTATTCCATTTGCACCAGCATCTCGAAGAGTATTGTATTGCAGTACAAACGGATGATTCTCTCCTAACTCCTTACAAGCATCATCAAACGTCTTAATACGTTCTGTTACTTTCATTTCGATTTCGTCTGATTTCTTTGTTGCTTTCATTGCTTCGATGTTTTTAATGTTTATGTAAATATACTTTTATTATACTGAATTACAATAGGTTATGCTTTCTTTATTTCGCTCATAAACTTTGTTTAACGGGCTGATTCACAGGTGGTATCTCGCCAAGCCGTTTCCGCTCCAGATACCAGGTGTACGGGTTGTATCCTTCGGGGATGGTGTAACCTTCGGGTAGTTCCCTGCGCTTCATGCTTTGTTCCTGTTCGTGCCGGCGTATCGCTGCGTCCATCTCCATGTTTCTTTGAGGGAGGAACTCTTTGAAGAATGCGTTTCCTATGCGCTTGGTGTCGAAGCTGGAGTAGCTGTTGTCGTAGCGTCCGGCCTTGTATCGGGCAAAGAACAGCATCAGTTCGGACAGTTTGTACTGGCGGACTTCCTGCGCAAAAGATTGGCTGAAGATGCGGATGCCGTCAGCCATGCTGCCGTCCTTGCTGGAGGAAGAACCGAAAAGCCCGAAGACCTGAAGCTCTATCCAGTAGGCCGAAGATCCTTCGCCATAGAGGGCGTCGTACTGCATCAGCGTGGGACAGTCGGCCATATAAGCCCTTTCCGCGTTCTGCAAGGCATAGCCCCAGTGGACTGGCGAGAACAGCCTTTCGATGTCAGAACGGCCTTTCCACTTCGTCATCCATGCCTTCTTCGAGCTCTCGCTTATGCTGTTGTAGCAGGCTGAGAGCGTAGGCGTTAGCCTCTTGCTTGCTTGTATAAGCGTTGCGATTGTTTCCATTGCGGGCGGTCTTGATTTGTGATACAATCTCGTTGAATTTCGAATTGATGTTCGTCACGCTGAAGTTCTCGAATATCCATCCTTCGTTGATGGAGGACAGCAGGTAGCCGAGGGCGAGGATGATTGAGTCGTCCGAGACGTCCAGCTGCTTCTTCTCGCGTTGGAATCGCAATTTCTGGATGAGCCGGGACATGGCGCCCGCGTCCTTGGCGGTCCAATAGTAGTCGTTGCCGAATACCTGCCTGTAATGTTCTTCGAAGGCGAGACGGGCTTTTTTGTTTATAGCCTCCCCCTTGGGGGGTGTGGGGGGATTATTAAAATCATTTTCATTATCATTATCATTATCATTAGGTTTGCCTTTGGTTTCCGTTTGGTTTCCGTTTGGTTATTGTTTGGTTTGCCTTTGGTTTCCGTTTGGTTATTGTTTGGTTTGCCTTTGGTTTCCGTTTGGTTATTGTTTGGTTTGCCTTTGGTTTCCGTTTGGTTTGGCCTACCTCCTCTTTTCCCATTCTCAAACCGTTGATTGTTGACGTCTATTTGTATCTTTGCCATAGCCAGCATGGCTTTTGCAATCGGCTTTAGTTGTTCAGTAGTTTCTCCTGTTAAGCCATACTCGATTATGGCTGTGAGCACGTCTCCCTGAACATCTCTCTGCAGATTCTTAATTGCCTCCCACCAGCTACCATAAAAAACAAAACTTGTCCTCATATCATTTTCGGCACTGTGTTGATGAGTTGGTCTCCATGTGGTCACCAACTGTGACTGCAACGGGGTGACAAACCCCGAACTTCCGGTTAAATTGTTTCTTGTAAAAATCCATAATGATCAGTTTTTTAGTTGCCCTCACCAATGTTGTACTTTGGTGAAAGCGGGGTTAAACATTGGGTTTATATGTTTCTTTTTGCTTTCATCAATCTCAAACTGATTTTTGAAGAACTCAAATGTGTCTTGTTAGGTCTTGCCATTTTATGTCATATTGAGAATAGAAATGGCTTCCACGTTTCTATATCCTTGATGTGGTGTTTAGGATATATACTCCATGAAAGCCGGTTTAATATCTTGTTAATCATCAAACACCACTATGATGATATGTATTCTTTAGGTGCTGTAAAGGTAATAAAAAAGTGTCATAAACTCAAACATAATTGATATTTTTTTTCTGATGAAACAATATTTATCAATACCCGGTTTTATTAAGTCTGAGAGACTCCTTTTCATAACTCAACAACGTCCGCAGTGCGTCGAGCTGGTGTACGCAGGATGCGTTCAGTCGGTCAAGTCGGTCAACAAGATAGGCTTCTTCTTCAGCGATGCTGTCCAATAGGGCATTCTGAACCTTGGCCGACAGGCAGTTTTCACGAGCGATACAGAGAATGGTATTCTGTATCTCGTCTGACTTCTTCTTACGAAGCATTTTCTTGGCATCGGCCAGCATTTCTCCTGATCGTATCATGTACACCATGATGAAGGATATACGTTCCTGTATCTCTTGTGGGTTATTGGAGCAAGTAATGTTCAGGTAGTCGCTGATTTCTTTTATTTCTTTTTCCATAAGGTCACAATTTACATATCCTTTACGTAGTTCTCTATTTCTCGTTTGAAATCCTCGAACGAACGGCAAATCACATACTTGTTCCCTGCCGCCTCGCATTCTCGCTGCCACTCCTTTTGAGACGGCCGTTGGGTGCCTGTCCGGGTTTTCATTTCGATAGCCAGCGCACCATAGAAGCGGTTGCCCTTCAGGAGGATCAGGTCGGAAACTCCGGTCAACATACCTTCTTCTTTCATGTAGGCTCCGTTCCTGGCGCTTCTTCTGGCGGCATTCGGGACTGCAAACAGTACCGGCGCAAGTTTGGGGTACCGCAGACGGAACCATCGGATGCAGGCGGATTGAAGTCGGTGTTCTGCATTGTCGGGGTTCTTTCGGCATTGCCTCTTTTTACTGAGGGCGAGCATTTCTTCAAACGTCATATGTTGTCACATTAAGCACATGGATATATGTCCATCTTTTCAAATCCGTTCTCCATTGTTTTCTCGTAGCGGATTTTGCATTCGAACCAAGTATGTTTCATACATTTTCCTCCTTTTTGTTATTAAGTTTTTTATTGATTTTCTTAATCATGTTTTTGAATTGTCTGGCCTTATCGGCCTCACGAGGCTTGGATGCTGTTTGTTCAATCAGCCTTGCGCCATATTCAAGCATGTTCGAAATGGTGTTCAGGTCTGTCTTGCACAAGTCGGCAGCCTCCATGTCGACCTTGTCAAAATCAATGTCGTTGTCGTTCAGGTAATCACTGAGGGCGATGATTTTCTCCCTTGTGGTGGTTACGGTGAACACTCTCGTCAGTAAGTTTTCATTGCTGTCTTCCATCGTTCAGTCTGTTAATTGTTCGACAATATCGTTGGCTGTCCGGATTCGTTTCTCCATTTCTGCGAACACTTCCGGTTCCGGCAAGATACGCACGACATGGATAGGGTGCTTCTGAAACGGGTTGAACGCTACAAAGTCGCACCAATCCGCTTCCAGGCACATCATGTGGGCCATGCATTGGTAATAGTATTCCGGGCGTATTCTTTTTAACGAGTCGTTCCCGATTATTTCGCTGCAGAACATCATGAACACATACTGCGATGGAGATTTGATTTCAATGCACCCTCTTTCACGGGTATCTTCATTGTAGTAATATCCGTCAGGGCTGCTGGCGAAATGCGGGATGGAAGGGTGGGCACACGAACCTGTTTCTACAATCCGTCTGCCGGTTATCTTTTCGTAAAGAGACCTCGCATTTCCTTCCTGCTCATTACCCCAACACATTGCCTTACTTCCAATATATACCTGCTGGAGATACATCTGGAACATTTCATCATCCTCTACCACAGACGGGTTCATATCCCTTTCTGCCGCTACTTGATAGATGTATGATTTGGCAGTGTCGCCAAATATCTCACCTGCCTTGCGGCTTGACTTCATCAGATCCCCAATGCGGGAACCTGTGAAGTTGCCAAGCCTTTTCCTGTACCACTCAAGTGAATGCTGTTCTTCCATTACAATAAAGATTTGCGTTCTTTCCGGTTCTGTTTTTCATCGCTCTCTTCTTTTTCGGTTGGAGTTGCTGCTTCTTCTACACCTGTTGCTTCTTCCACACCTGCTGCTTGTTCGGAAAGCTTTTTCAGTTTGTCAGATGGTTTGATTTCTTCGTATTCCACGTCACGGATGTCACGGACGTCATCGGCCTCTTCTTTTGTCATAAAGCCCATTGATATTTCAGGGCAGTAGGCACGTTGCCAGAATGCTGCTGCACGATAGGTAAGCATAAGGCTTGGCATTGTTACCCACTTACTTCCACTTTTAGTGTACCATCCTTCCTTGACAGCCATTTCTATAGTGATAGGATCTGACTCAAGTACTTCTCCTGTTGCAAGTTCTGTGGCGTATGCAACGCATTCAATATTGTCAATATCCGTTCCGTCGAATTCCTTAGTAACGGTTGTATTCCGTCCTTTTGTACCATCCCATACCGTGTCGTTATATTTCACCTTTCCTACTTTTCCAAGATTTCTTTTTCTGTATCTCAGAGAGGTGTATTTCCCGCTCATGTTGATTGTGGCAATGAGAAACTTACTTGACCACGACGGATTGCCTTTGACCACATACAGATTCTGCATGATCATCAGCGGGTTTGCTTCCATGCGCATGGCCATGTCAATGGCAATCACGCAATTCCCTATATTGTTTTCACCACGATATATCTCTGGTACTATTGTACTGGAACAGTACATTTTAGCCATTCGCTGCATTGCCTCAAATTTCTTAACGGCAAGCCCAACGGGGGTTAGTGAAAACTCAGCCTCTTTCTTGGCCTGAATGATTTGTAACTCATTGGTTTGAGCATTCTGTAGCTCATTTTCTTTCTTTTCTTCCATTGCTAATTAAATTAATGTGTTCAACAATATCTGGATATTCCAAGGCTCATGCACAACGATGTACGTTCCATTTCAATCTCATCGTCCGAGCAAAAGTATTCGGAATTATTCATTTCATTTTCCAAATCTTCAATGTCTTCTTCTATAAGCTGTATGACTTCGTCTTTATGCGAATATCCATATTCTGGAAGGTATTCATCGGCTGATGATTTTACCTTCTCAAGTTCAGTATATAATTCTTCAAGTTCCTTATTCATTGTCGGAAGCCTTGCTTGTTGTCTTTTTATACTTCTTATCCCAAGTGTATGCAACAAATATGGTTGACGCAAGAAATGCTGCGAATGACACCCAAAACATAAAATCGAGCGATCTGATTGTCAGATGTGTAGCCAATATCGTCATCGCCCATATTAAATACATCTTTTTCATGCTTTTATCTTTTATTGTTCCTTTGTGTATGTAAATATACTTTATTTATTTTGATTGGCATAAATATAACTTCCTTATTTTCAGTGGGTTAACTTAATATAACATTGACCGAAAGCTCAACTCTAATTATCTCCGATATATTTATATGAAGCGTATTTTATACAGTCCCATCCATTACAATACCATTTCCCACTTTGTGTCCGACTCTTCTTTTCGGCACGTATCAATCCCATGCCGATTAACTTCATAAGCCTGGTGCGGCCACCTACTATTGATGCTGCTTTGCGCTGCCCGAATGTGATGCCGTTAAAAACTATCTTGAGGACTTCTTCGTTTATCATAGCTCATTCATCAAAAATGTGGTTACGTTGCGCATATTGTATAAACTCGGACTTTTCATGTATTCCAAGTTTCAAATAGACAGACTTGATGTGGTTCTTGACTGTGTGGGGCGACAGATATAGTTCACTTGCAATCTCTTCGTTGCTCATACCATCGTTCACAAGTTTCATGACTCTCATTTCTGCATCCGAGATCCGGCTGTGGAACTTCGGATGGCATACAATGTTTTCGTGGGGACATTCTCCCCTCAACGGGCATTGTACGTGTTCGTAGTTGAACAATCCCTTTCTGTCGATGTCTTTTTTCGTAGTATCAAGATTGCCGAAATTGCATTTACAGAACCGGCTTACCATAAGAAACTGGTAGTAAGGTACTCTTGCAGAACTTTTCTGATACCATTTCGTTAAATCGGCATACGCTTCTGGGTGAAACTCTTGTATGTAGTCAAGAAATGTTTTCACCAGTTCACTTCCTTCGGTGATTTTTTCGTTCCGTCCATCAGGAAATATGCACCAAAGGTCATTGTAATAAGTATAGAACTCCAGATCATTCATTGCTACCGATCTTTAGTCATTCCACAAATCTTCAGGCTTGATACCTGTCATTTCAGAAAGTATCTCGACATGCTTTTCATTGGACGGTCTGAATCCATACATGATCCAGTTCTTCACTGTCACTTCTGATACATTACAGCGACGTGCTATTTCGGACGTGAACTCCTTTTTTGGATAGGTCGGTTCCGGAAGGCTTTTATAATAGCCTTTGAGCGTCATTCTTTTGCCATTTTCAGACAAAATGCTTGTCTTTATTACATTTTCCATTATCTTTGTAGCGTTATATTGATTTAGATATGCAAAGATAAGATAAAATCTTGATATAGCAAAGATATTATCTTGATATATCTTATCATTGTATTTTTTTAACTATATGCAAGATGATAAGCGAACGAATACAAAAAATCATTGATTATGCAGGATTAAATGCTAAGGATTTTGCAATAAGGATTGAGGTTAAAACTTCTCAAACCATATATGACTTACTTAGTGGTAAGACTAAAAGTCTATCAAAAAACGTTTATGATAAGATTTTGTCTTGTTATCCTGAGATTAATGACGTTTGGCTTCTTACTGGCAAAGGTGATATGTTGAATCATAGCAACAGCGAAGAAAACCGACCTAAAGTAAGTTACACAAAAGGAGTGCCTTATTATAATGTAGATTTCATCGGAGGCTTTGACATGATCCTAAATGACCAAACTGTTAATCCGGAGTATCTGATAGATTTCAAAAAATACGATGAAGCCACATGTTGGTGTAATGTCACAGGCCATTCAATGGAACCGGAAATCACTCATGGTGATATAATCGCCTTAAAACGAATAGATGATTTTTCATTTCTTCTGCTTGGCGAGGTATATGCCATTGTCACAACAAATGGCATGAGAACAATTAAAAGGCTTGGCCCTTCATCGAATCCTGATAATTATACTTTGGTTTCTGCAAACAAATCGCCGGAATACGGAGTACAGGAACTGCCCAAAAGAATGATCAGGATTATATACCATGTACTTGGTTGCATGAAGAGACTTTAATACGAACTTTTCACAATAGGAACAATGAATATATCTGATGAAGGTGTATTAGTCACCAAGCGTTTTTTTGAAGCTATAGATACGCTGAAGGCCCAAAAGAAAATTCGAGGGCTGCAAACATTTACCAATAAATACAAAATAAATAGGTGGAATATGATTACGGTAAGAACTAAGCCGAAAGTCAGTGTACTTAAACCTGAATGGATTGTTTACTTGGTTCGTGACTATGGGATATCAGCAAACTGGATATTACTTGGTAATGGAAAAATATTCTTGGAATAGATGTTTAAAATCTCAAAAACTTGTCTTTTACAAAATATAAGCTACGTATATAATATTGTGTCATAATGGATTAACTATCTTTTTGGGAAAATTCTTCTAAGGCGTGGGTCTTGCGTTCGAATCGCAACGGAATCACAAAAGAGAAAGTTCTTAAAACGCTGATAATTATATGTTTTTAAGTTCTTTTTTGTTTTTAGACTTTTCTTTGGAGGATGATAGAACGAGGCAGCAGCAATTCTTGCTGCATCCTTGATGATATCCTTGGAAACTATCATTTCTATGAGACAAAATTCGGATTTTTATTCCGGTGAACAAAATATCCACTAAATTTTTACTGCATCCTAAAAATTCCCCGATTGAAGGATGAAGAAATCAACCAGGGAAAAATATTATAGGGAAAACTGAGATTAGTTGTTTGCTTTTTGCAGTCCGAGACCGAGGAGCATGCCGTCGTAGGATCCTGCCAGATTGCTGAGGGTTTGCAGGGTGGAGTTGCCGCTCTTGCTGGAGAGATAAGTGAGCATTTGCAGCAGCTTGTCGGCATCGAAGAGCAGATCCATGTTGTCGGAGGTGCAGTTTACCTTGGCGTTTAGCCCGACTGTTTTGACGATCTTCAGGTTTACTTTCTGTGTGGAGGAGTCGTAAGAATAGGTGCCATTCATGGGTTTGTTGCCTGCGTTGACGGTGAAGGTGCTATCGGCATTGAAAGTGAACGATAATTGGCCCGGCTTGATACCGATCTTGTTCAGATGTTCGTCCAGTTTCTTTTTAAGGGCCGAGGAAGTTAAGGTGCCGCCTACTTGTTGCAGCAGGTTGTCCGTTTCGAGTTCCAGGGCTGAGCCGGTGAAGTTCCAAGTACCAGTCATGTCGATGTTGCTGTTATTGGTAACGGCGTTGACTACTTTTTCAATATTTTCTTTGTTAAGCAGTTCTTTCAAGGACTGCGCATGAATGCCGGAAAGTAGGAGCAGCACAACGATGAAGGTGCATTTCCAGATGTTTCTGTTCATATTCTATTCTTTTTAGAGTTTAAGTTTTTTGTTGATGCTTTCAATGTAGTCCAGCAGTTCTTTCCGTCCCTGTCGGTTTTCAGAAGAAGTGACGAAGTAGGGTGGGAGTTCTTCCCACTGTTCTTTCAGCTTTCTGAGGTAGGTCTCGACGTTGGCGTTCAACCGGCCTCCTTTTAGCTTGTCGGCCTTGGTGAAGACGATGGAAAAGGGGATGCCGTTCTCACCCAGCCATTCGATAAACTGCAGGTCGATGGGCTGCGGTTCCAGACGGCTGTCTACGAGAACGAAGAGATTGGTCATCTGCGGACGTTGCAGAATGTAGCTTTCAATGATATTCTTGATTTGTTTCTGCCCTTTGACGCCGCGTTTAGCGTAGCCGTAACCGGGAAGGTCGACGATATACCAGCTTTTATTGACGAGAAAGTGGTTGATCAGCATGGTTTTTCCAGGGGTGGCCGAAGTCATGGCCAGCCCCTTGCGGCCAGTCAGCATGTTAATCAGGCTTGACTTGCCGACATTGGATCGGCCAATGAAGGCGTATTCGGTCAGGTTGCCGGCAGGGCACTTGCGGACGTCGGTGTTGCTGACGATGAATTCTGCACTTGTTATCTCCATAGGTTCTATCAAAAAATAGTTTTATTGCTTTTGCAAAGGTAGTACTTATTTGCGTATCTTTGCGCCCGCATTATGAAAGTTTAGGGTTATATGAACGGACAGTATCCTTCGGCTTTGTTGGAGAAGGCGGTGAGCGAGTTTGCCAAACTGCCGGGTGTGGGGCATAAAACGGCCATGCGTTTGGTGCTTCATTTGCTGCGCCAAAATGCGGCGACGGTCGAGGCGTTTGGCAATGCCATCGTTACGCTGAAGCGCGAAGTGAAGTATTGCAAGGTGTGCCACAATATTTCCGATACGGATGTTTGCCACATCTGTTCCAGTCCGCAGCGCGACGCTTCGGTGGTGTGCGTGGTGGAGAACATACGTGATGTGATGGCGGTTGAGGCTACGCAGCAGTTTAGAGGCTTGTACCACGTACTGGGCGGTGTTATTTCGCCGATGGACGGTGTTGGACCGAGCGACTTGCAGATCGAAAGCCTCGTGGAGCGCGTCCGGGCGGGAGGCATCAAGGAGGTCATCTTGGCGTTGAGCACGACGATGGAGGGCGACACGACCAATTTCTACATTTACCGCAAGCTGGAGAAGTTCGGAGTCAAGTTGTCGGTCATTGCGCGCGGCATTTCCGTAGGCGACGAGTTGGAATATGCCGACGAGGTGACGCTGGGGCGGAGTATCGTGAACCGCACGCCCTTCAACGGCAGCCTGTGAAACTTTGTTCCGTCTGCCGGGTGATAACTAAATACATTTATATATAGGATATATGGAAGAACAAATCAAGAAGACAGTCCGCTTCGTGCGGATATTTTACCTCTTGTTTTGGATAGTGCCAATCGTGTTCGTGATTGTGGGCGAGACGACAGACAGTTGGGTGATGATGTATGCCGACGATGTACGCACCACGTATTATGCCGAGACACTGTCCATCCTGCTGACGGTGGTCTGTGTGCCGTTGTCGCTGAAGCTCTTTGCTTGGGTGCTCTATCGGCGTATCGACCGTGCCGATATTGCTCGTGCTCTGCAGCTCTATGTCTTCTGGAACGGCATCCGGCTGGTGCTACTGGCCCTGCCACTGATAGCGGGTTTCTTGACATACTATGGGATGCTGAGCACGACGGGGCTGCTCTGTGCCCTGATTGCCTTGACGGCTTCGCTTTTCTGTCTGCCGAGCGAAGAGCGCCTGCGCCACGAACTTCATATTGAGCGAGAGGAGGGTGACTTATGAGTCGGAGCTATTTTGAGGGTACGCTTGTACGCCTGCGGCCGATGGAGCCGGAAGACCTCGACTTAATCTACCACATGGAGAATGACTCGGAGACGTGGAATGTATCCAACTTTTCCGTTCCCTATTCGCACTTTGTGCTGAAGCAGTACATTGAGGATTCGCAATGCGATATGTTTGCCGACAAGCAGCTCCGCCTGATGATTGTCCGCCGGGCGGACGACGTGGTGATAGGCACAGTAGACGTGACGGATTTTACCCCGATGCATCGTCGGGGTGAAGTGGGCATTGCCGTGCGGAAGGAGTTCCGAGGGAATGGCTATGCGAGTGAGGCTTTGGCGCTGATGTGCGATTACCTGTTTCATTTCCTTTTTGTTCACCAGTTGACGGCCCACGTGGCGGTGGATAATGAGGCCAGTCGGCGGCTGTTTGCCGGGGCGGGTTTTGTGGAGTGCGGCGTGCTGAAGGAATGGTGGTTTGTCGGCGGGTGCTACCGCGATGTGGTGTTGCTGCAGTGCTTGCATGAGGCTTAGTTCAGGATGAAAATTTGCGAGAAGCGCGACTATACTGTGTACTTGTCTTTCAGCTTGCTCAGCGATTTTTGCGAGGTCGACGGAAACCTTTTCGTCCATTAGCGAAACGGTATATTGGCGGCCTATATGAAAAAAAATTATCCAACCTATTGCACGTTTTAAAAATAGTCGTACCTTTGCAACCGCATTCGTGAGCGAAGGCAAGCGAAACGGCGAAAAGGTGCGGTAGTTCAGCTGGTTAGAATACATGCCTGTCACGCATGGGGTCGCGGGTTCGAGTCCCGTCCGCACCGCTTCTAAAGAGAAAAAATAATCAAAGAGAGCTTTGATTTCCAACAAAATTGATACTTTCACCTATCAAAATGTACAGAATAAACATTCTTGTATCTAAAATAAAATGTGATAGTTTGTTTATTTGCATAGCGATTAAAACAGTATTCAAATAGTATTTAACCACCTCTAAAAAATAGACCTAAAACTAAGAGCTAAAGGATATTATCAGGTCGATTTGAAAGCTTGTGTTGTTTCATTTAGCATAGATTGGTTTTCAAAATCAGAACTATATCACCCATGTTTAAACCTCTGATAGGTATGTCTTTTGATACAAAAGAAGTCAAGGAGCTAATTAACGTGAGCCTGGCGATTTTTTATCATTTTGGGGAGTTCGGGAGGCTTCAAAATAGTCCTGTCAACAAAATCGCCTGATTATCAATGGATATTGTTGACAGGACAGGGTCATTGGTAAACATTTTCGTGAAAAAATAAAAAATACCTTGCCTTTAAAGGCAGCCTATTTTTTATTTTATTTCAGAAAGTTTGTACAGCTCCTGTTACTGTCGCCGTAACTTACTGATAATGAAGCGATATTGTTGACAGGACTGTTTTACTCGTGTCAAAACCCCGTTTTTCTTCCTCTTTTTTTCACGGACAAATTCTTCCGTCCTGACGCCGTGCTTTCTGAGCCCCTGACGAAGTGCTTCGTCTCCTCCTCATAAAGCACTGCATGACACCCTCACGAAGCACTGCGTCGGGACTTCAGGAAGTACTGCGTGGCGGAGTAAGGAAATAGCGAGTGGAAATAGCAATCGATATGGCAAGGATGCCTCCTGCTGACAGAATACTTGCGTTTTCCACTTGATTGACGGCAGGTACTATCTCTGCTTGCTTCACTTAAAAAGTCGTGTATCAATATACCATGTATGATAGACACGCAACGCATTATTCTGATTTCATCGAATCCACGTTAAGTACTTTCGCAGTATCGTTTTATGGTAAACCTTTTAGAGCACTGAATAAGTTTTCTCCGTAGCACTGTCAGGCTGTTAAAGTTTGATAATTTGCATGATAAAAGTTGGATGGAATAGTCACTAATTTAATATATTTGCATAGAAATTATTGTCTGCACTGTTTGAGATGAAAAGAAATCGTCCAGTCCTTGCAGAATACAATTCATCAGACTGTTAACGCAGTATGCCAGGTTGTTAAAGTTATGTAAATTACGCAATAAAAGTTAGATGTTGTAATTAATTATTTTAAAAAGTAGAATGTTGTAATTAATTATTTTAAAAATACAGATGTGGCAATTAATTATTTTAATATATTTGCATAGAAATTATTGCTTGCACCGCCTGGAATGAACAGAAACCGGACGGTCCTTGCAGAATACAAGTTTAACATTAACAAATATTATTGAGATGGAAACCAGAGATGCACCCCTATTATGAAAACGGCATCATGTATGCCTCTTCAAGCTTAAACTTTTAAACATGTTCTAAATAAAAAGAATAAAATAAGATAAAGAAATTATGAAGCACAAGTTCACTTACTTGTTATCTTTTCTTTTGCTAATCTCTTGTTTGGCCTCGGCTCACGAGGAAGAAAAGAGTAGCACTTTTGACCTGTTGAAAGTACCCTTAGGCACTGCATTGAAGGAAATAGAGAGACAAACTTCCATGTCGGTACTTTCTTCAGCAAAAGAGAACCAGCAACAGAAAAAGACTCCCGTTACGGCAAACGGGACCGTGACCGATGCGAACGGTGAACCATTGGTTGGCGTGAGCATCCTTGTAAAAGGCACCACGACCGGTGCCGTTACCGATCTGGACGGACATTTCAAAATCTTGGCTGCCAAAGGCGATATGCTTGAAGTATCCTATATCGGTTATGTCCCCCAGACAGTCACAGTCACCGATACCCAGCCGATGAAAATTGTCCTCACAGAGGACTCGCAGGTGCTGAACGAAGTGGTCGTTACCGCACTTGGAATCAAACGTGCAACCAAGGCGTTGAGTTACAATGTTCAGGAAGTGAAAGGGAATGAGCTGACAACCGTAAAGGATGCCAACTTCATGAACGCCCTCGTCGGAAAAGTAGCCGGCGTGCAGATCAATGCCGCCGCCAACGGTGCCGGCGGCCCGACACGTGTCGTCATGCGCGGTGTAAAGTCGCTGACCGGCAGTAACAACGCACTCTATGTGGTAGACGGTGTACCTCTTTATAATGCTACTACCGGAGCGAACACCTCGGCAGGATATGCGGAGATGAACTCCATGGGCCAGCCGACGACCGAAGGCATAGCCGACCTCAATCCTGAGGACATTGAGAGTATTTCGGTGCTGAACGGTCCTTCGGCTGCTGCACTTTACGGTTCGAGCGCTGCGAACGGCGTCGTGCTCATTACCACGAAAAAGGGTGCGGAAGGGGCAGTAAATGTTACCTATACGCACAACTCGACTTTTAGCACGCCGCTGATGATGCCGGAATTTCAAAATTCCTACGGCAATGTACGCGGTTCGTATCGGAGCTGGGGTGAGAAAGGGACGGCACTACCCTATGATCCTGCCGATTTCTTCCGCACGGGTACGAACATCACGAATGCCGTAACCCTCTCGGTGGGCAACGCGCGCAACCAAACCTATTTCTCGGCTGCCACGAACAACTCTGACGCCATCGTGCCGAATAGCGATTACAATCGTTACAATTTCACGTTCCGAAATACTACGAAGTTTCTGAAAGAGAAGATGACGCTTGACGTAGGGGCAAGTTACATCATTCAGAATCAGTTGAACCCCGTAGCGGCAGGCGGTTTCGCCAACCCGATTGCCGCGGTCTATCTATGGCCTCGCGGTGAGGACTTCGACGAGGTGCGCGCCTACGAGGAGTGGGATGCCTCGCGTAAAATCTATACCCAGCGCTGGGATTGGCAGGGACAGGTTACAACCTACACCGAGAACCCCTACTGGGAAATGTACAACAAACTCCGCGAAACGTCGAAAGACCGTTATATGTTCAATGCCAGCCTGTCGTATGATATTTTAGACTGGCTCAACATTTCGGGGCGTATCAAACTCGACCACTCGTACAACAAGTCGGAGCGCAAGGTTTCCGCCACCAGCGTATCCTCCGATGTGGCATCGAACGATGTAAACAACACGGGATACTATGCCTTCTCTAAGTCCGAGGAGAAAACGCTTTACGCCGATGCGTTGATAAACATCAACAAGACGTTCGGCGAAAAATTCTCGCTCTCAGCGAACATTGGTACGAGCCTCAATCATCAAAGCTCCGAATCGAACTCCTATTCCGGGCCGTTGGGATTTCTGCCCAATGTATTCACCTTCCCGAACATCTATCACGATATGGCAGGGGCGGGCTTCGGTGCGTGGAAACAGCGCGAATATGCTGTTTTCGCCAATCTCGAGCTTGGATTCCTCCAAGCGATCTATCTGACGATGACGGCCCGCAACGAGTGGTCGTCAACGTTGGCAAACACGTCGCAGCTCTCCTACTTCTTCCCCTCGGTGGGCGTGTCGGGCATTCTGTCGGAACTGCTGCCCATGCCCAAGTGGATAGACTACCTGAAAGTGCGCGCTTCGTTCGCCGATGTCGGCTCGCCGCTGCCGCGAGGGCTGACCAGCACTTACTATACGTGGAACGGCTCCTCGGCGGGAGTGCCGGCCTATCGTCCCGTAACGAAACTCTACCCTGAAAAAACCGATTCGTGGGAGGTGGGTTTGACAGCCAAACTGTTCAAACACTTCAATGTCGATTTGACGTGGTATCTCTCTGACACCAAGAAACAGACGATACCCATCTCCATTTCGGCGGCATCGGGCGGTTACACCTATATGTACATGCAGACCGGCAACGTGCGCAACAAGGGTCTTGAACTCGCGATCGGCTACGACAATCAGTGGCACGATTTCGGATGGAGCACCAATTTCACGTATAGCATGAACCGCAACGCCATCACGGAACTTTTCAGCTCCTATTACGACCCGCTGACCGATAGAGTCTATTATCCAAGCGATGTGGACATCAAATCGGGCAACAACCCCATCAATGTCGGCAGTACGATGGGTGACGTTTATACATCGATGGACTTCAAGCGCGATCCCGAAGGGAATATCTTCGTGAATCCCGGAACGAACAACATCGAACTTGTTTCCATCGACGCTCGCAAACTCGGCACGACCCTTCCGGACGGCAACCTTGGCTGGTCTAATACCTTCTCTTACAAAGGTCTGGTACTGAACACCCTTTTCACGGCACGGTTGGGCGGTATCGCCACTTCTTACACGCAGATGTTCATGGACCAGTACGGCGTTTCGAAAGCCTCGGCTGAGGCGCGCGATGCCGGCGGCATTCCCGTGAACGGCACGAGGATAGATGCCGAGGCATATTACGGTACGGTTGCCAACCCCAACGGCGGTCTGATTCAGGAATACGTCTACGATGCGACGAATGTCCGTCTGCAAGAGCTGTCGTTAGCCTACACGCTGCCGCGCAAATGGTTCAACAACAAGTTGAAGATGACGGCGTCGTTCATCGGCCGCAACCTGTGGATGATTTACTGCAAGGCGCCGTTCGATCCCGAACTGACCCTCTCTACCGGCACCTATAACCAAAATGTGGACTACCTGATGACACCGAGCCTGCGGAACATCGGTTTCAGCCTCAAATTCGAATTCTAAAACTTCGGAATCATGTACACTATCATGAAAAGTATAATCAAAATAACGACAATCTCCGTCCTCGCCGTTTTGGCATGTGTCGGTTGTACGGATGCTTTCGAGGAGGTCAACTGGCCTTACGGCGGCGTAACGGAGGAGGAACTCGACCGCGACAACGTTCGTCAGGGTTCGATGATTCCTGCCATGGAACTGCTGATCGTTCCGATGGACGACAACGCGCACTTCCAGCACTGCGAAAGTCTGGTCGGCGATGTGGCCGGCCGCATGCTCATGAGCAACGCAGGCGGTGCACCGGGTCAAAAATGGACAGGCGATTTTTCGAGGTTCAGTTACGACCACACAGGGTGGTATGACAACCCCTTCAATTACACTATGGGGTTCTACACCTCTTATATCAATTCGTTGAAGTTCGTCCAAACCGGCGTCACCGAGGACGGGTCGGGGAACACGGTCTTCGAGTATGATAAGAGCAACGCCATCTATGCTATTATCCGCATACTTCGCGTGGCTGTCATGCACCGGCTGGCAGACATGTACGGGCCTATTCCTTTCTCGCAAATCAAGCCCGAAGACCTTAACCTCTACATCCCCTACGATGACGACAACACGGTTTACATCAACGAGGACGTGGCGCATCAGGGGCTTCTGCCCATGCTGTCCGAAGCCATCGCAGACTTGAAGAACTGTCTGTTGACCAATCGGGAGGGCATGATGAACATTGCGAATTTCGACCGCATCTACGAGGGAGATTACATCCAGTGGGTGAAATATGCCAATTCTCTGATGCTCCGTCTTGCCATGCGCATCAGCAACAGAGAGCCGGCGTTGGCTCGCCGCTACGCTGAGGAGGCGATCAAGCCGTTCGAAGTGCAAAGCGGCAATCAGACCGAAACCATCGCATGCGGCGTTATCGACAACAACACGGACAACGCGGTGATGCACATGCAAATCGGACACATGAGCAAAATTACCTCCAAACTCTACTCTATAGCCTACGGGTACATAGACACTTTTGCGGCGGCGGACATGGTCTGCTACCTGCAAGGATACAATGACCCGCGAATAGAGAAATATTTCAACACGGTGGAAATCGAGAATGCTGACGGCTCCAAAACGTCCATCTATAACGGATTGCGCGCCGGCACCACCATCGGACAGAGCGACATCCAGACGAAGTTCTCCAAACCCAAAGTGGATGTTTACGACGATTATCCGCTGTTGACGGCCGCTGAGGTGGCGTTCTTGCGTGCCGAAGGGATGTTGAAAGGCTGGGAGATGGGCGGCAGCGCCGAATCGTTCTACAACGAGGGTGTCCGTCTGTCGTTCGAGCAATGGGGCGCATCGGGTTACGCGACCTACATCGAGGGTGAAACAGCTCCCGCCAAATACGAGGATGTGGTTACGAACAACAGAGAGGACGCGGACGCGCCGAGCGACATCACTGTCAAGTGGGCGAACGACGGCAAAGAGCTGCAGCGCATCATTACGCAGAAGTATCTCGCTCTCTATCCGTTGGGACACGAGGCGTGGTGCGACTATCGCCGCACGGGTTATCCTGACATCCTGCCCGTCTATCAGAATACGATAAGCACGACTTTGAAAGTCATCAGCCGCCTGCCGTTGCCTCATACCGAGGAGACGCAGAACGCCGACAACTTTCTCGAAGCACAATCCATGCTGTCGGGGCCTGACGACATGAAGACTAAAATATGGTGGGCTAAACAAGACTAAAACAGCAGAGTTATGAAGAATGCAATAAAATATATGTTAATGGCGACCGCTGCCGCGACGGTATTCGCCGCATGTAGCGACTGGACAGAATACGAGCCGAAGAATCCGACGGATTTGACCAAAAACGAAAACAAGGAGGACTACTACGCCAATCTGCGTGCCTACCGCAATTCCGACCACCAGATCATGTACGGATATTTCAGCGCCTGGGGCGGCTGGGGCGGAGCCTCGACCACGTTAGCCCATAGTTTGATGGGGTTGCCCGACAGCCTCGATATGGTAGCAATGTGGGGCGCCGGGTTCGAATACTCGGAAGAGCAGAAAATAGACCTGAAGATGGCGCATGAGAAGAAGGGGCTGAAATGCCTGATGTGTTTCATTGTCCACAGTGTCGGTGTGGGCATTACGCCTTCGGAGATCACGGCCGCCTCGGAGACGAACCCAGTTACTTTCACGAACCGAAACGGCGTAACAGGCACCTACACCAACCCGCTAAAGGCCCGCAGGGCCTTTTGGGGCATGGATCCCGATGACGGGAGGAACAACACGCCGGAGATGGACGCCATGGCGGTTCGCGCCGTCGAAACCTATGCCGATTCGCTGTGCTACCTTATCGACAAACTCGAATTGGACGGTTTCGACTGGGACTTCGAGTACGGATACAGCGTAGGCGACAATGTCGGCGACATTATCGGCGACCAAGGGACTATCACGTCCACGGCGGCACACGACCGTTCGCTGGCTTTCGCACGGCGCATGCGCGAGAATCTTGGCGACAAGATTTTCATCATCGACGGCGTGCCGCAATCGTTGCAAGCTCCCGAGGCGTGCATCTATTTCGACTATTTCGCCCATCAGTCGTATTCCCGTAGCTCTTCCAGAAGTGACAACAATTTGGACAACCTATTAAATCAGACTATCAGCAGATTTTCTGCCTATCTGGACCCGGAATTCATTGCCAGCCGCACCATCGTCATGGATACCTTTGAGGATAGCTATACGTATGACGGCAAACAGTATTTCGGTGTCCCGCTTTGGTCGCTACGCGATGGCACCCCCGCCATCACCGCAGACTGCGAATTCGGGAACACCAACAACGGAATGTCCAAAGCAGATAATATCGAGGTTCAGATTCCCGGATACGAAGGCTCCGTTTTCGCCATGGCGCGCTGGACGCCGATTGTCAACGGGAAATACGTCCGCAAAGGCGGTATAGGCGCCTATCTGCTGGAAAAGGATTATATGCCTTCAGGTTGGGACACGACCTATCCGCAAGTGCGGCAGTTCATCCAGATAATGAATCCTGCGGCAAAATAGTCAACCCATAAATTCAGAAAATCATGAAAAGATTGTTTTTATATTTGACGGTCGCATGCACGCTGTTCGCGTGGAGCTGCGACGACGCCGAGAGTCCTGCGCTTGACAACGCACTCTATCTCGCCGATGCCAAGAACTGCGACGGGTACGACTGTATTATGACGCGCTTGGACGACCGCAGAATGAGTGCGACGGTGCAAATGACCCGATTGCAGGATCACCCCGTAACCGTAACGCTTGAAGTAAGCGCCGAGATGCTCGATGAGCACAATGCCGAGTTCGGAGAGAACCTGAAACTTCTCGACGAGTCGTATTGGCAGATTATCGACTCAGACGGCACGCCCAAAAGCGGCAACCGATTGGACATTACGATTCCTGCGGGGTCGAATACGGGCATTTTCCCGATTCAAATTACCAAAACCCCCGAAGAGGATACAGAGATGTATGCCCTGCCACTCACCATTACGGGCGTTTCGGAGAACATCCAAGTGTTACAGAGTAAGAAATCTGTGATTTATCTCATGCAAAAGCCGTTCGAGACACAGGTGCTGTGGTGCAAGAGGGGGAGCAATGTTACATCAGTATTCAAGGACAACCCCGTAGTGTCGAACTGGACGGTGGAGTTTCATTTCGCCATTTCCAACCGCACTGAGACAGAGGCCACTGACGGTACGGTGCTGACTTTCGGCCCCGGCTTCTACGTGCGTCCCTACGTCAATGCCAACAGTGTCGATATACACTTCCTTACGGATGACGGCATCGGTGCAAGTTTCGGCAACCTGTTTTCCAAAGAAGAAACGGGCGTGGAGTGGCACCACTTTGCGCTGGTAAACCGTAACGGTACGATAACCTCCTATTTGGACGGAGTGGTGAAGGGTAGCGAATCCAATGCGCGCTTCTCGACGCCCGTTACGTTCCAGACGGTAAGCATGACCAACCAGACGCATGTATCGCCGGTGGGATTCAGTGAATTCCGTTTATGGACGGTAGCGCGCACAGCGGACGAACTCACCCGCAACAAGTATTCGGTAGACCCCGGTACCAAA
Source organism: uncultured Bacteroides sp. (assembly GCF_947632445.1). Classification (GTDB taxonomy): domain Bacteria; phylum Bacteroidota; class Bacteroidia; order Bacteroidales; family Bacteroidaceae; genus Bacteroides. The sequence continues at coordinate 69,702 of NZ_CANRPM010000006.1, forward strand.
GGACTGTATGTCTACTACCGGCTCAATGAGGGCGAGGGCGACCTGTTACACGATTCGTCGCTACACGTCGATGAAAACGGCACCGCGCATCCCGAATTGCAGGCGAACATCGACACTTCTGACAAATCGGTCGCAAACGTGAACCAAATCGAATGGGGCTGGGCAGAAACCAACGAAAAACTCACCTCGTTCATGACCATCAATAAACAGTAAACATTAAAGCGTTATGAAAAATATCATAAAACATTTCGCAGGGGCGGGTTTGGCGACGGTCATGCTGCTGTCGGTCGGATGCAATGACGACCCGACGGAGGTCTTTATCGCCGACCTCTACCAGAAAGCCTACATCACCACCGGGATCGCTCCGGCGGACGAATACACTTATAAGGGTACTTATGCCCTTGGCGGGGTACAGATGAACGGCCCCAAGCTCGAATATGTCGGGCCGAATCTCTCGACAACGCTCGGCACGGGGTATGTCTTCGACATCTATCTGTGTACTGCCTATGCAGCCAAAAATCCTGTATCGGGTACGCTCTACGTGCCGGAGAATGCCGAGGAACTGGTGGCGCAGTACAACAACCGCGGCGATAAGGAGGACGGAAACGCCGGTGGCTATCTGTTGATGACCCCCGACCAGTATGAAATCACCGTGCCACAGAGCACGGTTGAAACCGGTGAAAAGCAGGCTCCGGCGTTCCAAGTATCGCTCAATGCCGAAAAGGACTGGTCTGCCGGAAAATACCTGTTGCCAGTCTGCTGCACGCTCGACGCGGGGTCGGAGGTAACACTCTCCGAAAACGCCTCGACGGTCTATCTGAAAGTGGAGATACAGCGGGACATCGCCTACAAGGATCTCATGATGCTGACGCCTGGGCAGTACACCGTAGACGCCGCTAACGCCGGCTCTACGGCATCCGACGCTTTCGACGAGAACAACGAAACCTCGTGGAACGGTGCCAACACATCGGAGTATGTAGACGTAACGTTCGATGAACCCGTCTACCTCTCGAAGATATGCTTTGTCGGCATGAGCCGCCGCGTTTACCCTTATCTGCGCTACGAGGGTGAGGAGACCTTCTCGCGACGCGAACAGTACATCGGGAACAACAACAGCACGGTGCAGGCTCTCTATACCTACGATCCGACGACCAACAGCAGTGCGCCGATGGATCCCTATCGGAAGGTGGCCGGCGTGCGGTTCCAGTTCCAAAACCGTCAGGGCGGCAGCCTCGGCGATGTCTATTTCATCACCCGCGACCTGGCGAACATGCAGCCCCAGGGGATGATTGCGTTCGATTCGGGTACGACAGGTTACACGCTCACCAAAACGTGGGGATTTCAACTTGTCGGCACCAAAGTGGAGGCCGTAGCCAATTCCCAACTGCCGGAAACCTCGGCATTTGACATTTCGCTGCGCAGCTATGCTTCCGCCACCTCGGCGATGCGGGGCCGGTTGTCGGTGCCCGAAGATGCCGAAGCGGCCGTTACGGCGTATAACACGGCCAACAATACGTCGTACACCCTGCTGCCGGCGGACTATTACAGCATCGAGAACGCCGAGGCGACCATCGAGAGCGGGAATGACCGGTCGACGCAGCCTTTCCGCGTGCAGTTGAACGAGGAGGCGCTGTCGGCCATTACGCAGACGACCAACTATCTGCTGCCGGTATCGCTCACGATGGAGAGCGGAGCCGTAGATGCCGACCATGCGACGCTCTACATTCCGGTAAACATTACCCTCGGTCAGAAATACCGGGTGCTGAAGCCGGAGGAAATCGCCGAGTATGATTTTTGCCCGGAAGACTTGGGATATGGGTACACAGGAGGTGCGTACAGCGCTGAGTATGCACTCGAATATGCTTTCGACCAGAATTCCACTACCGCATTCATGGGCGACGGTTCAGCAAATTATGATTATGGAATCGATGAGGCAATCTATGTGAATTTTGCCTCGGCGATGCAAATCCATTCAATCATATTTGTCAACCAGACTCTTGCGACAGGCTGGGACACCAGCTATTGCCCGTGGTATTTATCTATCGGCTGGGCGCCTTATAGCGATTCAAACTTCAACTGGTACATCGAGTATACCCAAGAGGGCAATCTTTTCGAGTATAACATTAATCGTAATATCTCGACCGTATATATCGACTACAATATGTATGACGATTATTTATCCGGTTTTGCAGATGTCTATTTCACGGTTCCCGACGAAGAGTAACGAATTAAAACAGAAAAAACAATGAAACGAATGTATAAAACAGGATTATGGGCACTGCTCGGCTTGATGTCGGGCATGCTCGCCGCCTGCGACGACAACGACGAGACAGTCTACATCGAACCCGACAACTCGGAGGTGCGGCAATTACAGGTTTCGCCGAAAACGGTGGTCATGGGCTATCTCGATGAAGAGGATTTGATAGTTGCTGTACGCCCTGTGGCAACTGAATGCACATGGGAAGCCTCCGATCCGAAAGTCGCCGATGTCGAACACGATGAGACCGGTTACCACATCCGCCCCGCCGGCCTTGGCGAAACGGACATAACGTTCAAGGCTGGGAAGTACGAAAATACGGTGCACATTACCGTACAAGCCACCATCGTGTGTGACAACCTGATCTTCATGAACCAAGGCGCGACGACTGCTCCCGTGCAGATATTTCCCGAGGGCACTGCGTACAGCATTGAGAGTGCTAACCCTGATGTCGTAACCCCGTCCGAATCGGGCATGGAAATCGTGGCCTCCGCCGCAGGCGCCACGACGATTACAGTAACGGCAGAGGACGGACAAAGCGTTTCCGGCATTCAGGTTGGTGTGCTCTCCCCCGAGAACACGTTCAACGTGCCATCCTCCACGCTCTACAAGTATGCGGGCGCGCCATTGGCACACGGCACCTACGGCTTCGGCGCGTTGGTGCTCTCGCCCACAGGATTGACCTACGACGACCCGACGAACGAATGGACGGGGTCGGAAGGCAAAGCCCTCTTCTTGAAACTGTTCGGCGACGCCGATGGCCATGCCGGCAGCGGGTCGTACACCTCGGTGCTTACGGCAGACGCCGAATCGAACCGATTCTACGTCTCCCCGTCGAAAACGTCGTCGGTCGGCGCTTCGTATGTGTACGACGCTGCCACCGGATCGAAAGCTTATGTTACAGGAGGCACGTTGGAATATACGAACTCGGGTATCGAGGCGAAAATCATCGTAGGGGATGATACTTACCAGTTCAACTATTCAGGTGCTACGCACGAAGAGACGCATGTCTATCCGTATGCGAATTCCAATGGTTTGCGGGAGGATACATGGACCAACGAGCTTTTCACGGGGACGAACTACCTGCTCCTCGATACGGGAGGAACTGTAATCATGGGCGGCTGGACGAATGTGTTCGTCATCAAGATGATCGACGCCGCAGGCAGCAACTATGCCCGATTCGTGTTCCGGGCAGGCTCCGAAAGCGCCAACGGCACCTATAAACGGGACGGCATCAACAATGGCGGCATCGGCAGTTACTTTGTCGCCTCGTGGTTGAGTTCCGCTTTCCTGATCGACGGCACGAGTTGCAGTATTCCGAGCTATGATGACAACATACTGACCGTTGCCAACCACACCGCAGGCACCACGACGATGGATGTGTCGGGAACGTTTCGCTTCGACATGACGGAAACCGTCCCTGCAATCAACGACACCTACCACTATACGGCCATCATCCATCTGAATGTCGCGGGAATGGAATTTACGCAAACATCCAGCACAAGCAACTTCTAAATCCATATAAACGGCTGTCTGCTTGCAATTATTTGCTACGGATTGTTTGCTTGCAGCTGTTATCAATTTACCAAAACTCCCTGCCGTTTGAACGGCAGGGAGTTTTCATATTTGACGCCGTGCTTTTTGACCCCCTGACGAAGTGCTTCGTTTCCTCCTCATACAGCACTGCATGACACCCTCACGAAGCACTGCGTCGGGACTTCAGAAAGTGCTGCGTGGCGGAGTAAGGAGCTTGCATTCATTTCCGGTGCCAAGACGAATGTTAAATCTGTCGGCATTTTCCATCAGCACGATAGCCTTGTCTGGGCGGGAGGACGAGAAAATCTTTATGAACAGGCAGCACTAATCCCTCCCGGTGATACGCCAAACTGCCGTTTGAACGCACTGAAGAAGTGTGAGCGGTTTTTGAAGCCTACCGCCACGTACACATCGGATGGCTTGTTGTTGCCGCTTGATAACAGTTCGTATGCTTTGTCGAGCCGTTTCTTGATGAGCCATTTCTTCGGCGAAAGGTCGCCCACTTTGGCAAAGTCTCGCTTGAAGGTGGCGAGGCTACGCCCTGTATAGGTAGCAAACTCGTCGAGCGTCATGTCCTGCGTGTAGTTGGCTTCCATGAAGGGCAGCAGGTCTATTTTCCACGATTCGTTGAAGTCGAACAGCGTAGGGTAGAAACGCTCGTTTGTGTCGAGTAGGCAGTAAAGGGCTTCCTGCATCTTCAGTCGGATGATTTCGTCTTTCGGCTTGACATTCGCATCCGTGTAAGGAAAGAGCGAGAGGAACAGGCTTTGCAGTGCCGGCGTCTTGGGCAGCAGTAGGGCGGCTTCGCGGATGCGTTTCACATCCTTGGGCAGCGTTGCCTTGTCCAATGTGTTGAAGAAGTCGCGCAGGAAATTGCGCTCGAAGCGGATGCTGATTGCCTTATAAGGAGCATCACCGATGGTGTGTTTCAACAGTTTTACCTGATGGTCACGCTTGATAAAGATGTAATTCCCTGGACTCACTTTCATCCTGTACCCGTTGTCATCCACCACCATCTCACCCGAATAGACGTAGATAAGGACGTGGACGGGCATACGGTATTCCGACAGCATCTCGTGCGGTACAAAACAACTGTACACGATGTCCCAATAGTTATATACTTGCGATTCCTTTAACATAACGGTGCAAAATTAAGAGTTTACCACCATTTGAACAAACTTTTACCCTTGTCAAGCAATGTAATGCGTTGCATTTCCTCATCTGTAAGCACGAAATCTTCTATTTCCCTATTTTCCCGCATCCGCTCGATATGGGTGGACTTGGGAATAATAATGATGTCTTGTTGATAGAGGAAACGCAGGCCGACTTGCGCCACGCTTTTGCCATGCGCACGGGCTATTTCCGTTAAGACGGGTTGAGTGAAGAAGCCGTTACGTCCGGCAGCAAGGGGCGACCATGCTTCCGGTTGCGTACCATAGGATTTCATCAACTTTCGCAGGGATGCTTGCTGACGGAATACATGCGTTTCCACTTGATTGACGGCAGGTATTATCTCTGCTTGCTCCACCAGACGCAAGTAGGCATCGTCAAGAAAGTTTGCCACTCCGATGGCACGCAGTTTTCCTGTACGACAGACATCTTCCATCGCTTTGTAAATCTCAGGCACATCGCCCGTCGGCTCATGTATGAGAAGCAGGTCAATGTAGTCCAAGTTTAAACGCTGCAAAGAGGCATCAATGGACTGTTGTGTGTCCCGATAGCCGGAACATCCCCACAATTTGGTAGTAATGAACACCTCATTGCGAGGCCTACCCGACTTGCGGACGGCTATGCCCACTTCCCTCTCGTTGCCGTAACATTGCGCCGTGTCGATGGAACGGTAGCCCACACTCAATGCTTCATGTACGCACCGTTCCGTCATGCCTGGCGTAATCAGATAGACCCCATAACCAATGCGTGGCATTTCCACGCCGTTATTCAGTGTTACGGATTTTCTCAAATCAATCTCCATAGCCACCATCCACGCAATAGTCACTTCCTGTGATATAGCTTGCAACAGCATCAGATGCAAGGAATAAAACCGTAGGTGCAACTTCTTCCGGCTTTCCGAAACGGCCGAGCGGAATGCCTGCCGTAACACGTGAAAGATGATCAGACTTTTCCTTACCATCGACTCCGAGCTTGTCATATATCGGCGTTTCTATTGGCCCTGGTGATACGGAATTTACACGGATCCCATAAGGGGCAAATTCTTTCGCCCATATTTTAGTGAACATATCTACCGCACCTTTTGCTGCTGTATAGACAGACATGTTCACAAGATGGTTGCGAATGGCCGTCGAACTGATATTGACAATATTACCCTTACTCTCTTTCAACAAGGGCAAGGCTTTCAAAACCAACTCGGCAACAGCACGGACGTTGATGTCAAACGCTTTGTCAAATTCTTCCATTGTTTCTTCCTCAAAGGGATGGATTGGCGACCAGCCTGCATTATTTATCAGGATGTCCAGTTTTCCCCATTTAACCATGATTTCAGAGAGCACATTCTCTATTTCTTTGGTTTTTGTTATGTCTGCGGTCTTATAGGCTATTCTTTTATGTAAACTTGCGGTCTCCTGCAAGTTTTTTTCCGTGCGTCCCACAATCATGACATTAACACCTTCTTCAGCAAGAGTCCTTGCTATTTCCCGACCGATGCCGGAACCTGCGCCTGTTACAAGGGCGATCTTATTTTTCAAATTCAAATCCATAATAATTCATTTAATTGTATATATTCCGAAACTTCTATATAGTTTTTTCTTTCCTTATTTGTTTGTTTCAGTGTAAACCGTTTTACATTTGTTGCGCTCGTTGTACATCTTCCAGTAGCTCTCGGCGGATGATGGTGCTATTCTTCCGTCCGAACTCTTCGTTTGCTACTTGACGGATGCAATGGTAGGCACTTGCTACGTCCACCTGATAATGGTGCATCAGTTCTGCATTGTCCACTTTTCCCGGTTCATCGGACGTGGTGATACCTACATTATAGAAAAGGACACCGGGCGTGCCGAATTCACGTTCTGCCCAATGAAACGCTTCCGTCAGCGTCTCCGGTTTTTACGAATAAGATCTGTTTCATACCTTTCTATTTGTTTTTACGGTTGCAAAGATAAAGCCGAAATAAATGAACTGAGTTGTTGTCCGGTTCAAAGAAATGTTGCCTTGCAGCTCATCTTAGGATATTCTAAAACCAGATTCATTAGGTGTTGTCAAAGAATTTGATATAGTGTCCGATAAACAAGTAGTTTTCTTACTTTTGAGGGTTGATTTTATATCATTTAGCACATTTATCCTACAAACACAGGCTTTGGCAAAGGGAAACGGATGTGTTTCGGTAAAAAAACAAGTAAGCTTGTTTTTCCTCTTTCTACTTTGTATTATCTTTGCGTTCAAATTTGAGATGAAGTATGAAGTTTTCTGAATTACCCCTGAATGACAGCGTTCTTGATGCGCTCGATGCCATGCGCTTTGAAGAATGTACGCCCATACAAGAAAAATCGATTCCAGTAATACTCGAAGGAAAAGACCTGATAGCCGTAGCACAGACGGGAACAGGCAAAACAGCTGCCTATTTACTGCCTATATTAAATCTCCTTTCAGAAGGAGAGCATCCCGAAGATGCCATCAACTGCATCGTGATGTCGCCTACCCGCGAACTGGCCCAGCAGATAGACCAGCAGATGGAGGGTTTTTCTTATTTTATGCCAGTGAGCAGCGTGGCGGTGTATGGAGGCAACGATGGCATCTTGTTTGAGCAGCAGAAGAAAGGGCTTATGCTGGGAGCCGATGTGGTGATAGCAACTCCAGGCCGTCTGATAGCCCACTTGAATTTGGGCTACGTAGATCTTTCCAAAGTGTCCTATTTCATTTTGGACGAAGCCGACCGTATGCTCGACATGGGCTTCTACGACGACATCATGCAGATTGTGAAGTACCTTCCCAAGAAACGTCAGACAATTATGTTTTCTGCCACCATGCCTGCTAAGATACAGCAGCTGGCAAAAACCATCTTGAACAACCCCACAGAGGTAAAGTTGGCAGTATCCAAACCTGCCGACAAAATCATACAGGCTGCCTACGTCTGCTATGAGGAGCAAAAGCTAGGCATCATACGCAGCCTCTTCGCGGACGAGGTTCCCGAACGGGTCATTATCTTTGCTTCTTCGAAAATTAAGGTGAAAGAAGTAACGAAAGCCCTGAAGCAGATGAAATTGAATGTAGGCGAAATGCACTCCGACTTAGAGCAGGCACAGCGCGAATCCGTCATGCACGAGTTCAAGGCAGGGCACATCAACATCTTGGTGGCGACTGACATTGTGGCTCGTGGAATCGACATCGACGACATCCGTCTGGTCATCAATTTCGATGTCCCCCACGACTGTGAGGACTATGTGCATCGCATCGGACGTACTGCCCGTGCCAACAACGATGGTGTAGCCATCACTTTCGTCAGCAAAAAGGAGCAGACCAATTTCTACACCATCGAAAAATTCCTTAAGAAGGATATTTATAAGATTCCTGTTCCGGCTGAACTGGGTGAAGCACCCGAATATCAGCCGCGTAACAACGAAAAAGGTGGACGAGAACGAGGAGGCGGCAAATCGCACAAAGGTGGGCGATAAGGCGATAGCAACAAAGGGGAAAATCTCGTAAGGAATAATATTATATATTATCCTATAAATGAAAATTAGCCTTAGACATCTTTCTTCGGGCTATTTTTATTTAGAAGGCTTTGCGTATCCTCATTTGGAAACCAAGATTGTCGCCATAGATTTTTCCTGTATCCAAACCTAAAGAAGCATGAATCAGCCATGTCTTCTGCCTGTCGGGTATGTATTGGAAAGCGATATAAGCTGAAAAGTTTTCCAAGATGTCGAGCGTAGGTGCCCCATGCGCACCCCATGTGCGATTAAAGGTCATCTTGGCTATATAGTTCCATTTGTCGGAAAATTCGCCGCTCCAACCCACATGCAGAGCTTTTACACGATTATACTTGAACGACATGGTTCCATTTTCATTGTAAATGGGCGAACGGAGCAAGGGATTGCCGTTGGCCATTCCCCAATGGGCCCATCCATGATACAAGCCGTTGTTGTAATAATTGTCACAGCCTCCGGTCTTATGTACAGGTCCGTCTTCAGGTTCGTGAAGTCCATGAAGCGGACCACTCTGGTTGGTAGTCTGTAAAAATTCCAATACGACATTGTTGATAGGACGGAAATGATTGAACTTCAACTCTATACCCCAAAGACCATCCCATCCGTTCTGCTTGCCCATGGCGGAAAAATCATCGAAATAATTATCCAGATAAGCACTGATTGAGAAGTCTTTTCCACGATAGGTACCACGGATCTGTTCGGTTCCTACAAAATTCCCTTGATAGAACAAGGCATCGTTGGCTGGATGATCTTCATCGGCCGCTCCTGGGATAAAAATGCGGAAGTAGTCCTTCAAGCTATTCCCCAGATCGACTTCTTCGCTGCTGGTCACCTTTTGTCCTCCAAACTCTGTATCCAAAGTCATGCCAAAATCCAATTGCCATTTGCCGTCGGGTATTCCGATGCGTACAAATCCCTCTTTGTGATGATATTTGATATTCTTGGTATACCAACCTCCTCTGTCTATATTGGCATGATCTTTCAGCCAATTACTGTCCGTAAACCAGCCGTATGAGATTTCTCCTTTGATGGCCAGACGGGGCAATAGATAAAGATATTCAGGGATACCTATCATGATTTGTGGAATGGGCCTGGAATTTCCCGACCAAGTAAGTTCTCCACTACTCAGGCGGCTGTTGATCAACGGCGCTGTCATCTCTTTGCTTCCGGTAAAAATGCCGAACCATTTGTATCTGAAATCAGCATAAGCCTGCTGGATGCCGGAACTGAAACCTGCGGCTGCAATCACATCCAATCCCCCCTTTACATCCCACTTACCCCATCGGTCATTGTAAAAGACGCCACCACGGATATAGGTACTGTTGTCAAGAGAAGCTAATCCCTGCAGATTGCTCACTTGCCACAAAGGAGTATTATCGCCTGTGCGAACAGTAGCTCCATATTCCACAAAAGAGTTGAGCTTGTTCTGTTTTTGTGCCGTTGCACTTCCAGCGCTAACAAGCAGCAGAAGTGCCAAAAGGATCACTTTCATATACATAAATAAATAAGTATGCTTTAATGTAAGACGGTGCAAAAGTAGGAAAAATACAGTAACTAAATGCTCTTTCATTGATATTTATTGATAAGAAAAACGAAACTTTTGGCTCGTTTATCCAATAATTCTGTTATTTTTGCACCATGATTGAATTGTCCCGACACATAGAAACATTACTATTGGAGAATGATTGCGTCATTGTTCCCGATTTTGGAGGCTTTGTCGCCCATTACAATCCGGCTACTTATATAGAGGAAGAAAATCTTTTCTTCCCCCCTACGCGTACCATTGGTTTTAATCCGCAATTAAAAATGAACGACGGGCTTTTGGTACAATCGTATATGGCCGCCTATGGAACCAATTTTCCCGACGCCACCCGTATGGTAAACAAGGTAGTGCAAAACTTGGTAGCCTGTCTGCACGAGAACGGCAAGGTCGAACTGCCCAACATTGGTGAGATAAGCTATACAATTCATGGAACCTGTAGTTTTTTGCCTTATGACAATCGAATAACCACGCCTGATCTGTATGGACTGGATAGCTTCGAGACAAAACCGCTGGCTGCGTTGCATAAGGCAGAGGTTCGTAACCATCTGCCTGTCCCTTCTGTAGAAACAAGGCCGTTGAAACGTATCAGAAGAAGCAGTTACCATTGGAAACTAAAGCGTTCCTATTTGTCCAACGCTGTTGCCTTTATTGCTGTCATAGCTCTATTTTTCATGTTTTCCACTCCGATAGAAAACACCGAAACCATTCAAGGCAACTATGCCCACCTGCTTCCTACAGAAATGTTTGAACAGCTGGAAAAACAATCGTTGATTGCCACACCTGTCATCGCAACCCAGCCATCAGAGAAGCAACAGAAAGCTCAACGGCAGGCCAAACAATCAGTTGCAACCAAAGCCCAAACATCGAAAGGGGTGAAGCCGATAATTGTTCGCGAAGTGAAAGTTAAAACGAAAGAAAATAAAAAGGCTCCTGTAGTTATCCAACCGGCAGCTGTTGAGGCTTCCCCTGTAGTTAAGAGCATTAAGAAGCCGTATCACATCATTGTAGCCAGTGTGGGTACAGAGAAAGATGCTCACGCAATGGCCGATCAGTTGAAAAAAGAAGGATATGAAAGTGCTTCAGCCATCATCGGCAATGGTAGGATGAGAGTTAGCATCGAATCTTTCTCTACCCAGGCTGAAGCTTATCGTAGCTTGCAGGTTATCCGTGAACAGAAAGCTTATCAGAATGCGTGGGTACTGAAGTATTGAAAGAAAATCATTTAGATTACGAGCGGGAAAATAAATCCAGAGATTTTATGGAAACAAAAAACGCTTGAGGCTTTCCAAGTCCTCAGGCGTTTTTAATTGATTTATCGTTTTATTCAGTTAGTGGTCAATTTAGGGCGTCCAACAGTATACACTCGTCGAGAGACGTTTGCCCATGTTGTTTTTCCCCTGTTG